>JBDIVQ010000077.1:0-18881 GCA_039794345.1 Phycisphaerae bacterium
GCTCTCGGCTCTTGGTTTACAGGTTTCCGGGATCGGGGGCGCGATCGGAACGGTCCTTCATCCGATGTCGCAGTCGCGGGTTCTCATTCAAACGTGTGGACCACGAGTTGGCTGATCGCGCATTCGTTCTGGACAACGGCCTGGAAGAGGATGGTCTGGCCGCGGGCCACGGGCGGGACGAATCGCGTCATCGTTGCTACGCCCTGCTCATTCGCCGTCGATGTAGCGAGGTGGATCGGATTGTCCAACTGCAGCGTCACGCCGTCGGTGTGATTGCAGCCTGGAATCAGAGCGCCCCCGCCGTGGCGGCTGTAGAAGAACTGCACACGTGCGCCGGGTGTGCAGCCCGTTACACGCAAGCCGTTGATCGTCGCCGCACGACCTGGCTGGGGACCCTGCAGTGTGAGGATCGGATGCACCGGGGTGAGGAGCACGGCATGGTAGGCCTGGCTGCTGCCGCCGAACTGATCGCCGTAGGCGACGATCTCGCCGTGGTCGTTGATGTCGGCGATGTTGAGCAGTTGCCGCCACTGGTGCTGCGGCGGCAGGAGCGACATGACATCGACCATCGGGCCGTTTCCCTCGTAGAGGAATCCGCTGCTCTGCCCATCGACGGAGAGATACCCGACAATCTGACCGACCTCGTTGATCGCCTTGGCGATGGATTGCGAGCCAACGGAAGCGTTATGAATGTTGCGAATAACGCGATCTTCCCAGACGACCGCCTGATCGCGCCCGTTGGAGGCGTGGGCCGAGCCGACGATGACGCTGGCGTCACTAATGTCATATGCGACGCTGGTGCTGCCTTCCGGGATGGTTCCCAGGTTGATCATCTCTCCGTCTTCCCAGAGGAAGCCACGGCTCCCGTATGGGAGAACGCCCGCCGATCCGACGATCTGGCGAGAACTGTTGATGGCATTCGCCCCCGCACTCGGCCGCTCAAGTTCACCGAGGTCGATCATCTGGCCATCCTTCCATAGGAACGGATGGGTGCCGGTACTCGGAAGGTAGGATCTGCCGACCACCTCGCCTGCACCATTGACGCCATACGCATAGGAATCCTCTCCGCCGAGTGTTCCCACATCAACGGGATTCCGATCTGCCCGCCACACTACGGCGTGTTCGACGTTGATTGCGATTCCACTCTTGCCAATGACCTGGCCGATGTCATTGATGTCGTAGGCGGTCGAGTCAAGATTCGGCACGAGCGGCGCAAGGAACTCCACCGCGCCGCTCTGCCAGATGAAGGCGCGGATGAGTCCAGTGGAAACGTCAAATGTATCCCCGACGACAATCCCCTCGTTGTTGATCGCACGCGGCGTGGCGCTCCAACTTCCACCGATGTTACCGATGTCAACAATGGCATAGCGCGTGGTGCCTTGCCCGAACGCACGACTAGCGCAATTGGACAACATCACGACGCAGGTCAGACAAACCAGGACTTTGTCTTTCGCAACCAACTGAGCCATTGCGGGCCTCCTTTGACGCGAAGCCAGACTCAAGGACGTGGTGCGCAATCACAACTATCGTTCGCTTCGTTCGGATGCGGGGCGAAAGAGAGAATGAAAACGGATCCATTGTCTTCTTCCAAATCTCCCTTCAGATCCGTGAAGAGATTCGTGTAATCCGCGATCCAGTCCGCATCAGGAACTACCGCAGTCGCGCGCAGCACGGGAAGATCGAGCGGCTCGGGGAGCGGATAAGGGGGGTTCGAGTGCATGGGAATCGTCCCTTGGTAGTACTCCCCATAACAGGCGTGAAGCAGACCGTTGGACGCCAGCCCCGTGAGATCTCGGTTGAAGTCCGGAAAGTTTTCTCGCTCCAACACCGTGTCCCCCCATCCGTAGACGTAATCATCCCAAAGGTCAGTTGGTGGGCCTTCAGCCGTCCAGAAGTATTTTCGATAGGTGGGATTGTTGGTCTCCGCCCACGTGTCTGTTGGAACCGGACTCCACTCCATGCAGGTCCTGAAGTCCGGCGAAGTCCAGGTGTACGGGTTCGGGTTCACAAAGTAGTACAGCGCATCTTCGAGATCGCCGTCAACCGCGTAATGGAGGTGAATATCCGCCCACGCCTGCTGCGTATTCCCGAGATCGATGATATACTCGATCCCCAGTGCGGCACGGTTTTCCGTATCCTCCACCGGATCGAGCGGTGCCGGGTCGCGGAGATCGCCGTCCTTTCCGAGCAGAACCTGCTGAAGTGCGTAGCTTGGTGTGATGAATCGAAGCGGCCTCCCAGCCAGTGCGGAGGCCATCCGTGCTACCGCGATCTGCTCGGCGATCCAGTCCATGATCTGCTGACCGGCTTCGGCATAGCACTCCTCATCCACGTCTCGAATTGATTGCAGGCCTTCGTGGCAGGCGGTCTCAACCAGGTACTCCCCCGGGCCGCTGAAGATCTCGTTGCCGAACTGCATGAAGTCGATGTCTAAGGCATACCGGTATGCCACGCAGAAGAGAGCGTCGAGGTAGTCTTCTTTGTCCTGCCCCGTGAGGATGTAGTCGTAGTGGTGCTGTCCCGGGTACTTCGACCGCACCATCACGACGATCTCTTTCTTGTCGCCGGTGGTACTGCCGGTGTGACCCCATTCGTTCAGCGCCGCAGCCGTGTTCGCGCAAGTCGTCGGATCAGTGGCGACGTCGATCATCGCGTCCGCGGTGAAGTGCAGGCGAATCGCCTGAATGTCATCGACCTGCCCCGCCAGGTAATCGTCAGGATCCAGGCCAGCCGCGAAAAGACCCACTCTCATCTGCTCGCTCCGATCGAGCAGCCAGTTGCCGTCGGTGTCGAGATTGGCACGATCATTCACAATCTCACGATAGTCCGGAGTGCCGTTGTTGTCAGTGTCAAATGGGACGATCTTGAATGGCAGCCGGGGTACGTCTTCATCATCGAGGTGCGCAATGCCACAAATCTCTCCGGCGTCGTTGATGTCCCACGCGCTCAGGCTGAGCAGACCGTCAGGCAGGGCGATCGTCATCTCCTGAAGGTCCAGAACCTCACCTTCCCCGGCAGAGATGCTCGTGGGCACCCAGAGGTGGTCGGCACCGACGACTTCATTTGAAGTGGGCGCAATGGCCGCAGGTAGGAAGTCGCTGATGCCGGACGTGAATGAGTGCGCCGTCCATGAACCAGCGTGATAATACCAGAACACGGTCTCCAGCACATCAAACGTCGTGTCGTCGAGAATCGCGCCGACGATATGACCATCATTGGCAACCGATGTCGCGATGCCGATTGCGTCATCCTCATCAAGGAGTTCTGACAGGTCGGTGACGAGAACCGAGCCCCCGCTGTGTCGCCATGCGACGGCCTGAACGACCGCCTCAGCATCCTCACTCTGTCCAGCCACGATGGGAGTCAGGCCTCCGCCTGGCTCCACCCCGGAAGCGGCCGTGGCGTCGCCATCCGGCAGCGGCGGCAGGACATGGGAACCGTAGTTGTCGTCGAGCCAGGCGACGGGGAGCCCGCTGCTCGACATGCCGACGACGACTCCGTCGTCGCTCAGATCCGCCGCGTACCCGTTGCCGATGCTGTGAACCGCGCCCATGAGGTTCTGGAGGTCCGTGAATTCGAAGAAGAAAGCCACCGGATCGCTGTCGTCATCAAGCGTCCCGCAGATTTCGTCATTGGTGTTGATCCCATGGGCGCCCGCAGCATGCATGATCATGGCATTGCCCGACGAATCCTTGATCGGGCCCTGCCAGCCGCCAGTTGTCGTCGAACCGTTGTCGTGGCCTTCATCCCACCAGACGAACAGGCGCTTGTTGCCGGAGGAGTCTTCGAGCGTTGCGACAAGATTCCCCTGCGAGTTCATGAACACGCCGGTATCGGCAACCACCGTCCAGTCGCCGGGATCTCCCGGCAGCGTGAGCGGCACGAAGACGAAGGGTTTGAAATCGGGAGTCGTCATCGTGGCCGCGATGGAATCGGTCGAGAGCAACTCAGTGCCGGCTCTTGGTGTCATCGAAGTCAGTGCGCACGGTGTAATCGCCGCTCCCGACTGCGACAAGCCCGAGTGCCAGTGAGTCTCAGCCACGACAGACAACAGAGTGATGCCGATTGTGGCAAGCGGCAGTAGACCTCTGCAAGTATTGGTCGATCGCCTCATTGGATCCCTCCGTTCATCAGCGCGGCGCGGGGGAGTGAGCGCGCTCCGGGATGTCTTGCGCCAGCCGCTCGTACGGAGGAACACCCCGTACCGAGGTGGGCTAATCGCGAGCTACGCACATGGATGCACCGTGCGGCGTCATTACAGCATACCAGCTCGTCAATGTCTGGAGCCGATTTCGGCGTGCACTCGGCCCGAATCAGGGTAACGACACCGCGCCAATCAACTAAACAGGTGATCGCACAACAGAATTGATTCTGCCGCATGGCAGCGACACTTTCCCGACTTCGTGCAGATATAGACGGTGACCTCCCACACCGGAACTCACCGCATGCACGAATCGCCACCAGCCCGCCACTCTCGCCACCACCGCCGCATGGGGACGCTGCAGCCAGCCCATCCACGTGCCGAAATCCTCGACATCTTCGCCGCCGGAATCGCCCGGATCGTGGATCCCGGCCAATTCGCGGATTCCGCAGATTCTCTGGCAACATGCCTTGAACTCGCGCCCCATCGAGCCCTCACTGTGCCCAGTGGTCAACGGTTCCGAACCGTATTGGAGAGCGCACGATGAACGGCGAGGTGAGCAGACAGGTCGCGGCCCTTGAACACATGACCGTCGGACAACTGCGGGACAAGTACGCCGAGGTCTTCGGCGAGGAGTCACGATCGGGCAACCGGCAATGGCTCCTGCGACGGGTGGCGTGGCGGATGCAGGCGATCGAGGCGAGCGACCTGCCCGAGCGGGCCCGGCAGCGGGCGACGATGCGACTGCTTCCTTCGAGTTCGGTGAGAAGCGCCTTTCACAGGGGCAGTGTGCTGCTGTCTGTCCAGTCCGAAGTCCCTGCAGCCACGATCTATGCCTCACACAGGCCGGAGAGTGCCAACCATCCGAGCGACACACGCCGCGCCCTTCAGCTGGCGCGAGTGGGACCGGGATTGAGTCGGCTTTGACTCGACACGGCGGCCTGGATCACCTTTTTCCCCATCCGACGATCGACTCTGACTGGGCTAGAATCAGGCTCTGAGACGTCAACTACCGGTCCCGCGCTGCGGGCCGAGGGGCAGCGGTCTGATGTCGACCATGCTTCAAACCTTTCCAGTCGTAGCGATCGGCGCATCAGCCGGCGGGCTGGATGCGATGATGGCGCTCTTCGACGCCGGATCGTCTCTTGAGGGCATGGCGTTCATTGTCGTACAGCACCTCGACCCGAAGGGCGAAAGCCACCTCGTCGATCTCCTGTCGCGGCACACATCGCTGAAGGTGCGGCCGGCGCGGGACGAACTGCCGATCAAGCCGAATCATGTGTATGTGTGCATTCCCAATCGCGACCTCGTCGTGAAGGACGGCCATCTGCGTCTGCTCGACACCGAAGCGGAACGAAGTCAGCGCAGGCCGATCGATCGGCTCTTTGACTCGATGGCGTCGGAATACGGCGACCGGGCGATCGCGGTGATCCTGTCGGGGACGGCGGCCGACGGCTCGCGCGGAATCGCCGCGATCAAGTCCGCAGGCGGCATGGTGATGGTGCAGGATCCGGAGACGGCGGAGTTCGACGGCATGCCGCGCAGCGCGATCGCGACGGGCCTGGCTGATCTGGTGCTTCCGATCGCCGCGATGCCCGAAGTCCTGCAGCGACTGGCGGCGAAATCGTCGGGCGACGCCGGACTTGCCCTCGACGGAGATCCGCGTGAGGCCGAAGACCCCGCCGATGACTCGACGCTGCACAACATTCTCAGCGTCCTGAAGAGCCAGTTCGACTATGACTTCTCGGACTACAAGCGACCGACGCTGATGCGGCGCACGCAGCGGCGGATGAGCCTGCGCAACATCGATGAATTCGATGCCTATGCCAAACTGGTGAAAGACGATACGACCGAGGCGGCGTCGCTGTATCGCGATCTGATGATCAATGTCTCGAGCTTCTTCCGCGATCCGAAGGCGTGGGAGGAACTGGAGAAGCAGGTCATCGAGCCGCTCGTGGCCCGGCGCGAGAGCGGCGATGAGATTCGCGTCTGGTCAGCCGGGTGCGCGACCGGAGAGGAAGCGTACACCATCGGCATTATCCTCCTGGAGCTGATCGGCCTGTCGGGCAAGCGCATCAAGCCGCAGATCTTCGCGACGGATGTGTCGGACAGTCTCGATGTCGCACGGGCGGGAGTGTATCCGGAGACGATGGCCGCGCAGATTTCTCAGGAGCGACTGGCCAAGTTCTTCACCAGGCGCGACTCCACCTACGAAGTCAAGAAACACCTGCGCGACACGATTGTCTTCGCGCGGCACAATGTCATCAGCGATCCGCCGTTCTCGCGGATGGACATCATCATCTGCCGCAATCTGCTGATCTACATTGAGCCGGACATGCAGCGCAGAATTCTGGGCATGTTCAATTTTGCGCTGCGCGACGGCGGCACGCTGTTTCTGGGCAGCGCCGAGACGATCGGCATGCAGGGGGACCTCTTCGAACCCATTTCGGCCCCGTCGCGCATCTTCCGCTCGCGGCGGATTGTCCACGCGGGGCGATTCGAGTTCCCACGGTTCTCCGTGACCGATCAGCGCCAGCGGGCCCGCGGCCACCCCACGAGGCATCGACCGGTGGGTGATGAGTACCTGTTGATGGCGCATCGCGCCCTGCTCGACCGGTACGCCCCTCCCTCGGTGGTGATCGATGCGGATCATCAGGTGCTGGTGTACCATGGCGACACATCGCGTTATCTGGCGCAGCCGGGCGGCGAGCCGACGCGCGACCTGCTGACGCTCGTGATGCCCGGCTTGAGGCCCTCCCTGCGTCATGCGATTCTCGAGGCGAGCAGCGAGCGGCGATCGGCGACGACAGCCAGCGCATACATCAAGGATGGGGACAGGCGACGGCCGGTGACGCTGACCGTCAGCCCGATCAGCCGGCCGCGCGATGAATCGCCGATGCTGCTCGTCAGTTTCGAGGAGCCCGCCGATCCGGTTGCCGCGACGCGGGAAACTGCGGACGAGGAGGCCCGGGGCCAATCGAGCCAGACCGTCGATCAACTCGAAGACGAACTGCGCGTGACGCGGCAGGACCTTCGCGATGTCTCGGAGCAGTACGACCGCCTCATCGAGGAATACGGCACCTCCAACGAAGAGATGCTCTCGATCAATGAGGAACTGCAATCCGCAAACGAGGAACTGGAAACCTCAAAGGAAGAACTGCAGTCGCTCAACGAGGAACTCAACACCCTCAACAATGAACTGCGGAGCAAGGTCGAGGCGGTCGAGCAGACGAACAACGATCTGAACAACCTCCTGGCGAGCACCGAGGTCGCGACCCTGTTCCTCGACACCTCCTGCTGCATCCGCTGGTTCACGCCGGCGATCAAGCAGGTGCTGCGGCTGATTCCATCGGACGTCGGGCGGCCCATCCGCGATCTGGCGTCGATGGTGACCGGATCGGAACTCGAAGCAGCAGCGCAGAGGGTGCTGGCGTCTCTCGTTCCCGTCGAAGCCGAAGTGGACAGCGAGCAGGGCCGCTCGTACATCCGGCGCGTGCTGCCCTACCGCACCACCGACAATCGCATCGACGGCATCGTCGTCACGTTCGTGGAAATCACCGAGCACAAGAAGAGCGAGCGGCAGCGCGAGCGGCTCATGCACGAGTTGAGTCATCGCATCAAGAACACCCTGGCGACGGTGCAGGCGATCGTGCACGCGCTGGGCCAGCGGTGCACGTCCTTGCCGGATTTCATGGCCTCCTTTGAGCCTCGTCTTGCCGCACTGGCCCGCGCCCATTCGCTTCTCACCAAGCCCGGCGATGATGGGGTCGAACTTCGAGAGATGATCGACCGGGAACTCGACCCCTACCTGGGCAAGGCTTCGCCCCGCGTGACGATCGAGGGCGGCCATCTGATCGTTACCCGCGCCTCGGCCATCGCCCTGGAACTCGTCTTTCATGAATTGGTGACCAATGCGGCGAAATACGGCGCTTTGTCGAACGAGAGTGGTACCATCTCAGTGCAGTGGGAACGCACCGTCCGGGAGGGCCAGTCGTACGCGTGCGTCAAGTGGGTTGAATCAGGCGGTCCATTGATCAAGTCCGTCGGGAAAAACGGCTTCGGTTCGATGCTCATCCAGAGCAGCGTCACTCATGATCTGGGCGGCACGGTGGACCTGCAGCCCCTGCCGTCGGGACTGCGATGCACGATTCGATTCCCGATCGCGGGAGGAGCGAACCATGAAGACGATCAAGAAGCCCCCTCCGGATCTCCAGCGCCCGTCCGTTGAGACGAACCGAACCGGGTCGCTCCGCGGTGCGCGAGTGCTCATTGTCGAAGACGTCGGCATGGTGGCGATGGCGCTCAAATCGCTGCTCGAGGAGCTCGGCTGCGAAGTGGTGGCGATGGCGGCGCGTCTTGGAGAAGCCGAAGACATCTGCCGGCGCGAACGACTTGATGGAGTGCTGCTCGATCTCAATCTCCACGGACAGTATGCCTATCCGGTGGTTGACATCCTGCGAGAGCGCAAGATCCCCTTCATCATCATGTCGGGATACGACGCCGGACAGCTCCGCGCCGACCTCGTGGACGCTCCGCAGATGCAAAAGCCGTTCGAGCGTCGGGTCCTGGAGGATCTCGTCCTGGCGACACTCCTCGATCGGCAGTCAACGGATCCGGCGGCTCCGAACCGACGCGGGGCCAAAGCCGCAACGATCAGTTCTGTGAGCGCGCCCTTCAGAACGCGGGGCGAGATTGAAAGCGCCGTGTGCCAGGGCATGTGCCAGTTCGAACAGGAGTACATCGGAAGAGGTCCAAGCGACGTGCATGCGCATCTCATCGGGGATCTTCTTGTCGTTCGGCTTCAAGGCGTCCTGACTGAGGCCGAACGTCGCATGATCGAGACGTGCTCCCTCGAGCGGGGACGGGATCTGCTCAAGCGGGTGAGGACCCTGCTCTTTGAGACGGCTGAGAAGCAGATTTCCTCCATGATCCAGGTCATCACCGGCGCGAGTGTCGTCAGCATGCATCACGATATCAGCACGGTCACCGGCGAAGAGGTGATGCTCTTTTCGCTGAGCCAGGCGCCGCCGTGCCGGGCCAAGTCCGGGGAAGAGCGATGAGGCGCACCGCGACGCTCGAGCGGATCGACGAGTCGCTGCTCACCTCGCCTTGGCCTCGCGCTGCCTCGGTAACCCGCCCCCGAAGAACTGATCCAGGCTGAGTGAGACGCCCTTTCCTTGACGTTCGCGCCCTCCAGCGATCAGGCCCTTCGAGGAAGATCATCCACCGCAGAGATCGCGGAGAGCGCCGAGAATGGCAGCGGAGTGTCTGGATCAAAGCGAAACTCTGAATCCCTCTGCGACCTCCGCGATCTCTGCGGTGAGTTTGCACTCCGCCGCCAGTGCGCCGCGGTCACGCGCGGATTCGAAGTGTGAACCGCATGAGAGTCCCGATGGGTCAGTCGGCCCGGCACGCGGCTCTCGCCAGAGCGCGGGCGCCCTTGGACCCGCGCTGTGCTCCGCCCGGTGCGGCGCCGCGGGGGGCCGGCACGCGGATCACTCATACCTCGGCTCGTCGATCGCCTCCAGGAGCCGATTGACCACGTCGCGCGTGGTGATGTTCTCGCCCGTTGCGGTGTAGTTGAGAACGAGGCGGTGGCGGAGGACCGGCATCGCGGCGCGGCGGACATCGGCGGCGGAAGGCGTCGGCCGCCCTTCGAGCAGGCACCAGCACCGGGCGGCGAGCAGGAGGTGCTGCGCCGCGCGCGGCCCGGCCCCCCACGCCACATACGGCCGCACCTCATCCGGACACGTCGGATCTTCCGGCCGCGTCGCCCGCGCGAGATCGACGGCGTGGTCGATGACGTGGTCGCTCACCGGAACCTGGCTGATGAGTTCGCGGCAGCGCAGCAGGTCCGACTGGCCGAAAACCGCGCGCACATGCTGGTGCGCAATGCGGTCGGCTTCGGCGGCGATCAGCCTCTCTTCCGCCCGGGCCGGGTAATCCATCCACAGGCTGAACATGAAGCGGTCGAGTTGCGCTTCGGGGAGAGGGTACGTCCCCTCCTGCTCGATGGGATTCTGCGTGGCGACGACGATGAAAGGCTCGGGCAGGCGGCGCGTCTCGCCGGCGATCGTCACCTGATGCTCGGCCATGGCTTCGAGCAGCGCCGCCTGCGTCTTGGGTGGCGTGCGGTTGATCTCGTCGGCCAGCAGGACGCTCACGAAGATCGGCCCGGCGATGTAGCGCAGGTGGCGCTGCCCGGTCGCGGCGTCCGTCTCCACAACTTCGGTCCCGAGCACGTCGCTGGGCATCATGTCCGGCGTGAACTGGATCCGGTTGAACTCGAGATCGACGCTCCGCGCCAGAGTGCGGACGAGCAGCGTCTTGGCGAGGCCGGGCACGCCGACGATGAGGGTGTGCCCCTGGCAGAAGAGGGCGACGAGCAGTTGCTCGACAATCTCATGCTGGCCGACGATCACCTGCCGCACCTGCTCGCGCAACTGCGCAAAGCGGCGGGGAAGGTCGTCGAGGGCGGTCGTGAGCGGGTCGGTATCGATTGTGAAGATCCTTCCGTCCTGGCGGCGAGGCGATCATATACTTGGTCAACGCCCCAGCCGCGTCCCGCGCTCCTGCGCGGCCGACGGTGATAAACGAGGACAACTGATCCGCATTCCGAGGGCGCATGGCCGCATGCGCGACACGCCATGAGCGAACACCAAACGCCTGATCCCCCAGCGCCTGAGCCGCCGGAGCAGGTTGAGCGGCCCTCCGATGGGGGCGGCGCCGCCACCGCGACCAGGGCCCGCCCCGCCAAGCCCGCCCGCAAAGTCGAGCACCTGCCCCCCTGGCGCGTTCTGTTGCACAACGACAGCGTCAATGACATGCTCTACGTCGTCGAGTCCATCGTGGCCCTGACCCCGCTGGGCCGGCAGGAGGCCCTCACGCGCATGATGGAGGCCCACATCACCGGCCTCTCGATGCTGCTCGTCACGCACAAGGAGCGGGCCGAACTCTACCGCGACCAGTTCCGCTCCAAGCGGCTCACCGTCACCATTGAGCCGGCGGAGGGGTAGCCGCCGCCGACAGCGAGCCCGAAGCGTGAGCGAGGCTCTCTTTCCCTGGGTTCGGGGACTATTCGGGCAGCGGTCGGGAAGCGGGCGTTTCGGGAGTGCAGGAGGCAGTCCGCGAGGTCGGCACCGCAGGCCTTTTTCCCGGACAAACCACCGGGCGTTATGCTACACTTGAATCATCGCCGATCATACGGAATGATTCACGGTCCCCTGCTGGTCCAGCCCGGAAAGGATCGGACCATGACCGACGCCCTTGATCTCTCCATCGATGAACTGTACAGCACGGGCTGGTCCGCCCTCGATTCGACGGGCTGCGAGCACACGCCCGAGGGCCGCGCCTATCCCGGCCTCGTGCGCATCCAGCGCGAGTTCGCCAAACTCGGCTACGAACTGCGCCTGCGCTTTGTGCAACTCTTCGACTGCTACCGGGCGGAGTGGACCGATGCGCAGGGCAAGGCAGCCGGCGCCGTGGTCGGCTCGAGCGAGATCGAGGCGGCGATCTACGCCCTCGCCCAGGTGCGTCAGACGACCAAGGCCGGCGCCCGGCCCTGATAGTGCGGCACACGAATGGATTCCAAGACTGTGGCACTCGAATCGTGCCCGACGTGAATCGGTGCAAAGTAAATCACTCACGCGCAGCGTGCAGCGCGTTTCGCCCCAGAGGGGCGCAGGAATGTAGCCACGGGTGCAGCGCGGCGCGGGCGCAGCCCCGCCAGCGGAACCCGTGGGTGATAGCGCGCAGCGATCGGCCGGCCCCGGCAGGGGTCGTGGAGGCGCACGCATTTCGATGGACGCCAGGTACGTAGTTGATTGCGCCGTGGCACTTCGACCGTCTCGATCGCCCCGTCCGGGGCGAGAGTTCCCGAGGAGCGCTCTCTTCCACGGGTTCCGCTCGCTGCGCTTCGCTCCACCCGTCGCTACATTCCGCGACCCCTCCGGGGTCGAATCCAGGATGCGACAATCCGCTGCACATGCCATGAACCTGGATTACGCCGCGGCGCCTCTGCCCACGCTGATCCAATGATCGTGCGACATCGCGCGTACACTCGTGACGATCATGTGTTCGCTGCCTCCGGTCCACGTCATCATCCCCACGCATCTCGACCGCTACCTCGACTTCGTCCTCGTCGGGCTGGCGCGGCAGACGGTGCCGCCCGCGTCGATCACCGTGACGTGCGACGTCGTCGATGAGCGCATCGACGAGATGCTCCGCCGCTGCGCCGACTGGCTCGGGCTGACGATCCGCCACGTCCGCCGCCCCCACACCGGCACGGAGCGCCTGGCGCAGGTGCGCAACAACGCGGTGCGGGCCCTGCGGGAGGCGGGAGCCTGCGCGGGCCGGCTGCTGTTCCTCGACGGCGACACGATGCCCTCGGACCGCTGTGTGGAGCAGCACGCCCTCCTCGGCCGCGACGTCGATCTCGTGCTGCCGCACCGCATCTACCTCACGCCCGAACAGACCGCGGCGCTCGACGCCGGCAGCCTGCTCCGCGGCGAGACGGCCATCGAGCCGAGCGCAGCGCAACTGGCGCAACTCGCTCGCCTCCATCGCCGCTATCTCCTGCACCTGCGGCTGCGGCGCTTCCGCCTCGCCAAGTCGCACAAGCCCAAGATGCTCGGCGGCCATCACAGCGTTTCGCTTGCGAAGTACGTTGAAGTGAACGGCCACGACGAGGAGTATCACACCTGGGGCACCGAGGATGACGACTTCTGTCGCCGCGTCTACCGCGCCGGCGGGACCGCCCGGATCGCGGTGCGCGACATTCTCGTCTTCCACCTCCACCATCCCACTCGGGCGCCGCAGAACTGGTTCGACCGGCCCAACGCCCGTCGCTTCCTGCGGCGCGATCTTCCCGTCCGCTGCGCCCGGGGCCTCGATTCGCCGCTGGAGCAGGGTCCGGTGGAGGTGAGCGAGATCTCCCCTGCCCGCGCCGGCGGCGTTTCCGGCGGCGCGGCCGTTGGGGTCGTGGAGAGACCCGACTATCCTTGCGCACAGTTGCCGGGCGGAGAATGAACCCTAGAATCATTCTAGACAACGTCCCGGACCGACCCTGAACCTCCGTTCTTTCGGAGGGATGACCTGCGGAGGCTGCTCCAAATGCCTGTGAAACTCCCGATTTACCTTGACCACAACGCCACGACGCCCGTCGATCCGCGCGTCCTCGAAGCGATGCTGCCCTACTTCACGACGAAGTTCGGCAACGCCGCCTCGCGCAACCACTCCTTCGGCTGGGAGGCCGAAGCGGCCGTTGACAAGGCCCGCGAGCAGGCCGCCGCGCTCATCAACGCCTCGCCCAAGGAGATCATCTGGACGAGCGGCTCAACCGAGAGCAACAACCTCGCCATCAAGGGCGCCGCGGCCATGTACGAGAAGGCCCCGCGCACCGCCGAAGGGGGCCGGGGGCACATCATCTCCTGCACCATCGAGCACAAGGCCGTCCTCGACCCCATCAAGCGCCTCATGCGCGAGGGCTTTGACGCGACCTTCATCGACCCGCCGCGCGATGGCGTCCTCCGCCGCGAGCACATCGAAGCGGCGCTGCGGCCTGACACCATCCTCGTCTCCATCATGTGGGCCAACAACGAGATCGGCACGATCAACGAAGTGCCCGAGATCGGCGCCCTCTGCCACGAGCGCGACATCATCTTCCACACCGACGCGACGCAGTGGGTCGGCAAGATGCCCACCAACGTCGAGACGGACAACATCGACCTCCTCTCCTGGTCTGGACACAAGATCTACGGACCCAAGGGCGTGGGCGCTCTCTATGTCCGGCGCCGCAAGCCGCGCGTCCGCCTCGTCGCCCAGATGGACGGCGGCGGGCACGAGCGCGGCTTCCGCTCGGGCACGCTCAACGTCCCCGGCATCGTCGGCTTCGGCGCCGCCTGCGAATGCTGCTCGACCGACATGGACAAGGACCGCGAGCGTCTCCTCGCCCTGCGTCAGCACCTCGAAAACAGCATCGTCAAGCAACTCGACGTGGTGCAGATCAACGGCCACGCGACGCGCCGCCTGCCCCACACCACCAACATCTCCTTCGGCTTCGTCGAGGGCGAATCGCTGATGATGGGCATCAAGGAGATCGCCGTTTCCTCCGGCTCGGCGTGCACCAGCGCGAGTCTCGAGCCGTCGTATGTGCTCAAGGGCCTCGGCGTCGGCGATGAACTCGCCCACTCCTCCCTCCGCTTCGGCCTCGGCCGCATCACCACCCGGGAAGAGATCGACTACACCATCGAGAAGGTCGTCAAGGCCGTCAACCACCTGCGCGACATGAGCCCCCTCTACGACATGCACAAGGAAGGCATCGACATCAGCAAGATCCAGTGGGCGCAGCACTGATCCGGTAGAATCGATGGAACGGCAAAGCCCCGGCAGTCCTCTGCCGGGGATGAGACCGGCAAGCAAAGGACTTCACCATGGCCTACAGCGAAAAAGTCATCCGACACTACGAAACACCCAGCAACGTCGGCTCCTTCGGCACCACCGCCGAGGTGAAGCAGAAGAAGGACATCGGCGTGGGCATCGTCGGCGCGCCCGAGTGCGGCGACGTCATGCAACTCCAGATCAAGGTCAACGACAAGGGCGTCATCGAGGACGCCAAGTTCAAGACCTTCGGCTGCGGGTCCGCCATCGCCTGCTCCAGCCTCGCCACCGAGTGGCTCAAGGGCAAGACCCTCGACGAGGGCGTGGCCATCAAGAACACCGAACTCGTCCAGGAACTCAGCCTCCCGCCCGTCAAGATCCACTGCTCCGTCCTCGCCGAAGACGCGATCCGCGCAGCCGTGACCGACTACAAGAAGAAGAACGGCCTGGCGGTGGATGACGGCCACCACCACGACGGGCCGAAGATCGACGCCGTCGCGTGCAGGCCGAACGCGAACTGACCGATGGACGTATAATGGACGGCGAATCGGCGGCGCGATGTGACGCGCCGCCTCAACTGGGCACTCTCAAGGGTCTCCGACATGGGCATTCAACTCAGCGAAACCGCGGCTCGCGAAATCAAGACCATCATCCAGCAGCAGGAACTCGACGCCGAGAAAATCCGCCTGCGCGTCGGCGTCAAGGGCGGCGGCTGCTCGGGCTTCTCCTACGTCCTCGACCTCACCGAGAACGAACGCGACACCGATGAGATCACCGAGCAGCACGGCGTGCGCATCGTCTGCGACCCCAAGAGCCTCATCTACCTCGACAACACGACCATCGACTTCAAGGATGAGATCATGGGCCGCGGGTTTGTCTTCAACAACCCCAACGCGACCAGTTCCTGCGGCTGCGGCAGTTCCTTCAGCGCGTAAGAAAAACGGAGCATGGGCGTCCCGCCCGTACGAATCGACCTCGGAGCATGGGCGTCCCGCCCGTACGAGAAGAAACACCCCAAAGCCCACCCTCAGCCGAGGGTGGGCTTTGCCGTTGGCGGGTGTCGTTGGTGGCTCGGGCGTCCCGCCCGAGTGGATTGAACGGGCGGGACGCCCGTTCCACCGGATTGCAAACATAGGGTCCGCCGAGCGGGCCACGGGGGGCAGGGCAGACTTACCGTGTCATAGCGGCACCGCTGCGTCAGCGGTCCCGGATGTGTGTCGCCGCTCCATCGACGCCGCCCGCCGAAACCCGCCACGCGGTCCGCACCGCGGACCCTTCCCGGCTGCCCAAGCAAACAAGCGCGATCGAACCTCCCTGCCCGCACGGCAAGGTCAGGCGACTTCAATCCTGCTCAGTTCAGGGAAACGCCGGGCAACGCAACCGAACGCCTCGCGCCCGCTTGGCCCGCGCGCTCAGACCGTCGCTTGATCACCTCACGCGACGTCGTGCAGGGAACGCAACTACAACAGATCGGAGCTCAGTTCTAACAATGCCCTTTGAATTGCCGATTCTATTAACCGCGCACGGTCTTCCGCCTGTGAGGCAAAATTCGGAAGGTGCTCGGCTCGCTGTTGGCGGAAGTTTGCCGTGGCCAGCGGTAGACCTACAGAGTCGGCGACTTCATTTACAATGCGAATCGCCTCCCAGTACTGGTCGACAGTATCTACGTCTAGGTTGCGAATTACAAATGGCTCATTCAGGTAGGCCCCAGCAGCGGTATGCCTACATCGGAGAATCGGAAATGCAGCACTGTCACTTGCTGCCGCAAACGCCTTGATT
The DNA here is from genome assembly GCA_039794345.1 of Phycisphaerae bacterium. Classification (GTDB taxonomy): domain Bacteria; phylum Planctomycetota; class Phycisphaerae; order Phycisphaerales; family UBA5793; genus UBA5793. Next base: position 16,298 of record JBDIVQ010000077.1, read on the forward strand.
TGAGGTACAAGTTGTCGAAGTACATTGCGATTCCGCCGAATCTCCTGTAGCATCCCCGCGAGACGCTGCTGAATGCTCTCGCGGCGCGTGACATTGATCGCTTTGTCGAGTTGAAGAATTGTTGGCCCATCTAGCAGGCGAGCATCCCGTATGCCATGTCTCGCAAGTGTATTGAAGAAGTTCTCTCTCGCAGTATTGGAAATGGTGCCCGCAGTTGCCACAAGGAAACACGAGATGAAGCATTCGCGCCCAGTGGCTGGGTGCTTGAACGGGTTGTTTGTAGCTTCTACCGCGTCTTCAATCAACGAATGAGACGCTGATTGAGAAATGCTTGGTTCGTATTTGACCTGCATTGCGTGAAAGATGGTGTGGCCAAGTCGATCAATCTCGCCAAAGACCACATCGCGGCCGAATTCCCTCGCGCCATGCGAGATCGTGATGACTCCATACCCTAAGCGTATGAGCAAGGGGATAATGAAATCGTCACGGAATCTGAACTCCTGGTTCGGCCCTTCGAGTACCAAGCGTGGAGGTATGCTCATGGTCTGCCTTCTCGAACTAGTGGAATATCAGGAATAGGTTCGCGTGTCACTTCTCACCCCCACCACAACCCCTCCGGCAACTCATTCAGATTCTCGCACTCATCCGGCCGGGCGATGACCATGTCCTCGACGCGGACCCCGCCGATCGCTTTGCAGTACAGCCCCGGCTCGATGGTGAGGGCGTCGCCGTTGTACAGGTTGCCGCAGAGGAGATCGAGGATCGGCGGCTCGTGGCATTCGAGGCCGATGCCGTGGCCGGTGCCGTGCGGGTAGAAGACGAGGTCGTCCGGCGCATCGTCGGGGGGCATGCCGATGTGGTACCCCTCGCGGTTGAAGACATCGAGCACCGCCTGGTGGATGGCGGCGCCGGGGCGGCCGGCGCGACACGCCGCGATCGCCGCCGCCTTCGCCTCCACGACGTGCTCGTGCATGCGCCCGAGCAGGGGATGCACCTCGCCGCGCACGAACGTGCGCGTGCAGTCGCCCCAGTACCGGCTGGCCGTGTGCATCGGGAAGACGTCGATGATGATCGGCTCATCGATGCGCAGGGGCCCGGCGCCGCGATGGTGGCAGTCCGACCCGATCACCCCCGGCGCAACGATGCAGTCGTTCGGACTCGCGCACGAGCGCTCGAGGAGATAGATCGCGATCATGGCGCGGAGGCGCTCGGCGGTGAGAACCTCGCCGTCGTGGTGCAGCACGCCCGTGCGGACTTCTGCGCCGGCGATGGTGTCATACGCGTACCTGATCGCGGCCTCGGTGTGCTGCTGGGAAGCGCGTAACTGCTCGACTTCCCAGGCGTCTTTCATGCGGCGATCGATGCGGCCAAGGTCGGGGTCGAAGTTCACCTTGACGCCGCGCCGTCCCAGCACATCGACAAAAAGCAGCGGGAGGAGATAGTCGCCGGCGACCTCCGTCACGCCCTCGCGCACCAGCAGTTCCGCCGCGGCCTGGGCGAAGGCGGTGTCGCGGTCGCTGCTCAGCCCGCCCTCGGGGGCGAGGTCCTCGGGGCACCAGAGGTGCTTCGCCCGGCCGGCCTTGCGGGCGCGCGGCAGTTCGATGTTGCGGACGATCATGTGCGTGCGGCCGGCCCCGAGGTCGAGGAACACCGTCATGTCGCCGCAGAGGAAGCGGATGCGGTGGTAGACGCCGGGAAAGCGGTCGGGATACCCGGCGAGGAGGAAGGGAGTGGACATGCGGCTCCTTTGAGGGTGCGGCATTACTGGGCGTGGGATGCGAGACAGGTGTACGATAAGCCGGAAAGCGGCCCCGTGCGCGCCCTCAAGATGGCAAGCCGGGCAAGACAGGGAAGGCGCTTCATCGCAGATTCGAACAAAAACTCGGGTTTTTCCTTGAAATTGCGGCGCCGCGCCGCACAATACCAGCAGTAACTGCGCGTTCGCGCCTGCCGCAGCATTCGCGTTGAAGACGGCAAAGCGGGACAGAGACATGTTCAGGTGGCTTGAAGCACGCAGGGCACGGAGGGCCGCTCGGGAGAATCCCGAGCCCGTCTTCCGCGCGCACAGCGACATGACCACCGACGACCAGATCCGCCAACTCGTCCGCTGGGGTGAAGCAGCGCTCGAACAGGGGCACAAGGTCATCACCCTCGATCTCGCCGACGCGGTCAGCGTGGACAGCGGACTCGTCGCCGGCATCATCCTCCTCAGCCGCCGCGCCCGCCCGATGCGCGCGACGCTCAAACTCCTCGGCTACTCCGAGCAATTCGAATCCCTGATGAAGATCTACAAGGTGTGGACGCCGCTGGCGCAGTCGGGGGTGATCCTCCAGCCCAAGGAGCACGTCGAAGACGCGCTTGAATCGGCCCCGGCTCCCACGACTCGCGCGGCGGAGGAATCCGCCCAATCGCCCACCCCCGAGCGCATCCGGCCCCGGCCGGCGATGTGAGCGCATCCGCCAAGTGGTGCCATGCATCGACCTGCTCTGAGGTCGATGCATGCCGGACGCGCAGCGCATCCGCCGTGTGGTGCCATGCATCGACCTGCTCTGAGGTCGATGCATGCCGGGCGCGCGGAAACCTC
>JBDIVQ010000078.1:0-18729 GCA_039794345.1 Phycisphaerae bacterium
GGCTGGCAGATGGTCCTCGAGGGCGGCAACGAGCGCCTCGTCATCACCGTGCTCGACGAGACTCGCTTGATCGATGGCGTCGAGACCCGCCTCGTCGAAGAGCGGGAAACGAAGTCCGGCCAACTTGTCGAGGTCTCGCGGAACTTCTTCGCCATCAGCCGACGCACCAACGGCGTCTTCTACTTCGGCGAAGAGGTGGACATCTACCGCGACGGGGAGATCGTCCGTCACGAGGGCGCCTGGCTCTCCGGCGCCGCCGGAGCGAAGTTCGGCCTGATGATGCCCGGCCAACCCCTCCTCGGCGCGCGGTACTACCAGGAGATCGCGCCCGAGGTGGCGATGGACCGCGCCGAAATCGTCAGCATGAGCGCCGTCGTCACCTGCGCCGCGGGCCGCTTCGCCGACTGCCTCAAGGTCGAAGAGACCACTCCCCTCGAAAGCGATGAGAAGGAGTATAAGTACTACGCCGCCGGCATCGGCATGGTGCAGGACGGCTCGCTCAAACTCGTGCGCTGCGGACCCGCGGATGTGCCCGAGCCGTGAGTCCAGGCGCAAGGCGCGGGCGATGAGGCGAGACGACCACGTGAGCATCCGACCCGCCACACTCGCAGATCGCCGGGCCGTCTACGAGTGGATGGCGCACTCTGATGTGACCGCCTCGATGATGGGGCCGCCGCGCTTTCCCGATGCTCCGATCCCCACGTGGGAGCAATTCTGCGCCGACTACGTTCCGTGTTACTTTGAGGGCACGGATGAGCGCTTCGGCCGCAGTTACATCATCGAATCGAACGGCCGGGCGATCGGTCACATCAGTTACAGCCGCGTCGAGTCCGCGCCCGACTGCCTCGAACTCGACATCTGGATGCGCTCGAACGCCGACTGCGGCAGGGGATTTGGCTCCGCCGCGATTGACCTTCTGTGCAGGCGGCTTCACGCCGACCTCGGCGCCTGCCGCTTCATCATGCGCCCATCCGCCCGCAACCTTCGAGCCATCCGCGCCTATCGCAAGGCCGGATTCGAGATCTGGCCATCGACGGCACAGGAGCACGATTCGGCGTTCGGTCCCGGCGACTATGCCGATACCGTCGTGCTCCGACGCATCATCGCGGCGCCCTGAACCCTGTTGATCCGGCACTCGACCGCCTGCCCCGATTGACGCAAACCATGTCGCCGTTGATGAAAAGAACTGATGGACTGCAAGACCTTCATTCTGCCCCGACATTCGGAGTTGAACCGGCCCATGGGGCCGGAGTGTGGCGAACGATGCGATTTAAGGAGAGCGCTGATGGACGGCATTCGCAGGTACGGCTCGAAGCTTCGGCTCATCGCAGCCGTCTTACTGACCCCGATTCTCCTCGCCCGGACCGGCGCTGTCGCAGGCGACTTCGCCGGCTACGCCGAGCCCGTTCGCTGGCGGACCGGCGCCGCACCCTCCGACGCAAAGGCGGCGGACGTCGATGGTGACGGCCTGGCCGACCTCGTCGTGATCAACGCGTCCGCGGCCACGCTGACCGTTCTGCGCGGTCGGGGAGACGGCTCCTTCGAGCGCGTCCCCGACGTGCCGACCGTCGCGGCTCCGGTCGCCCTTGCCCTGGGCGACTTCACCGGCGACCAGCGGCCGGATGCAGCGATCCTCAGCGCCTCCGGCGCGCTGCTCGCGGTTCACGTCAACAGGGGTGATGGGACATTTGACGCTGCGCAATCCCTCGCGCTCAGTGCGACCGGTCACGACATTGCCTCCGCGGACTTCGACGCCGACGGACGCGAGGACCTCTTCGTGGCGCACCGCGACGCCCGGCTGCTCACTCACCTCGCCAGCCTCGGCAACGGCGCCTTCCGAATCGTCTCCGAGTCCCCGACGCCGCACTACCCGTGGTGCATTGAACCGGCGGACGTGAATGGCGACGGCCGACCCGATCTCGGCGTCGGACTCCTCTCGGGCGGGCAGTACAACGCGATTCGCGTTCTGCTCAACGACCGCGGTGCGGGATTCCATCCTCCGATTGACTCCGTGATCCTCCGCCAGCCCGTCGATCTCGCATTCGGCCGTTTCAATCACGACGGCCTGCCGGACGCCGCCACGGTTGATCGTCACGCGGGGATCGTCACTTCGCTGATCGGCGCGGGCGACGGCACCTTCTCGCAGCAGCGGTTCGCTCTCGCCAACGGTCAGCCGGAGGCGATCGTCGCCGCCGACATGAACCGCGACGGTATCGACGACGTGGTCTCCGTGCACAGTTACTTCACCCGGGTCTCGACGCTCGTCGGTCTCGGAGACGGGGGCTTCGCGCTTCCGCTCTGGCAGAATCTCCCTCCGCAGGCCATGGATGTGACGGCGGCCGACTTTGACGCCGACGGCTTTCCCGACATCGCCGCCACTCACGCCTTCCCCCAATCCGACGTCGTTACGGTGCTCATCAACGAATCGCTTCCGGGCGCTGCAGCAGACCTGATCGACGTGAAGGCGGCGCAGGGGCAGATCATCTTCGGACCCGTTGAGGACATCGAGCGGTCCGACAACGTCATGCTCCGCGCCCGCGCCGAGATGCAAAGCCTCGACCTCCACGTGACCGCCCGAAGCGCCGTGATCGCTCCTGAGCGAATCAACCTCACGATTGAGTCGCAGATTGATCATCGGGCCGGCATCGAGCAGGTCCGGCTCTACAACTGGCTCTTGAAGCGATTTGATGTCGTGATGGAGCATCAAACCGGCCCGGGGGATCGCCGCAACCATGCCCTGGCCATCGACGCCGGGCCCTACATCGCCTCGGACGGTTCCGTCCGACTCTCCATCCGTCACTTCGTGCCTGTGCCCGCGCTGGGCGCCGCGGCGGCCGAGGTCTTCGTCGACTGGGTCGAGATTGCGGTCGAGTAGGTGCAGGCGCGGCATCAGGCCCCTTGCCTGACGATGACCGGCCCGACCGACGAGAGACGCGGCTCCATCGAGCCAATCCACTCCGGCCTATGATCGTGGCACGAGCGGGGTGTAGCTCAGTTTGGCAGAGCGCCTGCTTTGGGAGCAGGAGGCCGCAGGTTCAAATCCTGTCACCCCGATTCGCCGAAGGCGAATCGAGAGGAGAGAGCAGAGAGGAGAGAGGAGAAGATTGCGCAGGGTCGCCGAATCCGGCTTGGCGCCCGTCTGGAATGAGGTCGTCTCTCTTCGGTCTACTCTGTTTTTTCTTCTTTGTCGGTCGGCCAGGCGCTTCTGAAGGACCTTGGCCGCCAGGATTCTCCTCGTCTGCCAAAGGGCCGTCGGTTTCGCGGTCAGGGTTCTCGCGGAGACCGGGCAGTTCCCTCGCGGCTGTGACTTTCTCGACGGACAGATCAGGCAATCCCAGGGGCCATGAATGCGCCTTCTGCCCCGCGTATCATCGCCGCTCGATCGCATCCCTTGGAGTCCGCGCCATGGCCAACGTCACCGAGATCGCACCCGGCGTCCACCGCATCAGCGTGCTCTATCGCGAGATCAACCTCCAGTTCAATCACTTTCTCGTCGTCGATGAGGAGCCGCTGCTCTACCACACGGGCATGCGCCGGATGTTCCCGGATGTCCTCGAGGCGGTGCGGCGGATCATTGACCCGGCGCGCCTGCGGTGGATCGGCTTCAGCCACTTCGAGGTGGATGAGTGCGGCTCGCTCAATGAATGGCTCAAGGTCGCCCCGCGGGCGCAGGCCGTGTCAGGGATGGTCGGCTCGCTCGTGAATCTCAATGACTTTGCGGACCGCCCACCGCGGGCGCTCCAGGCAGAGGAGACCTTCAGCACCGGGCGCTTCCGATTCCGCTATCGCCCCACGCCGCACCTGCCCCACGGGTGGGACGCGGGGGTGCTCTTCGAGGAGTCGCAGCGGGTGCTCTTCTGCTCTGACCTGTTCACGCACAACGGCGAGGTTGAGGCGATCACCGAGTCGGACATTGTCGGCCGGGCGCGGCAGTCGCTCATCGATTTTCAGGCGGGTCCGCTGATGGACTACATGCCCTACACGCCCAGGACGCGGCCCATGCTCGAGGGGCTGGCGGCGCTGCGGCCGCGCACGCTTGCGACAATGCACGGGAGTTCATTCACCGGCGACTGCGCCAAGGCCCTGCTCGAACTGGACGGCGTGATGAAGGAGATGCTCGGCGGTTGAGCAGGCGGGTCCGTCGAACCGCTGATCAAATCGTCCTCGAACCTCGCCGGCGAGCAGACTCAGGCATGCATGTCCTTCGCGGCCGAGCGGTTGACGACCGATGAAGCGGCCGATGTCCGCTGGCCAGCCGCAAGAACATCGGTCAGCTGAAGATGATCCGCCAGCCGACGGCGAAGACGGCGACGTCCACGAGAAGGTGGCTGAGCCAGCCAGGCCAGATCGAGCCGTACTTCAGATAGAGCCCGGACCACACGATGCCGCCGATGCACACGCCCATCGAGCCGAGCAGCGTCAATCGCCAGTCAAACTGCAACGCCAGGGCGAAGATGTGATGCACGGTGAAGAGCAGGCCCGAGAGCAGCACGGCCGGCCAGCGCGGCAGCAGGGCGGCGCAGTGGTGAAAGACGAACCACCGCCAGACGTACTCCTCGAGCAGCGAATTGACGAGACAGAGGTAGATTGCGAGGGCGAGGTACTTCCACTCGACCGTCAGGCCGTTGCGTTCGGCCACCGAGCGGAGGCCGTCGGGGTCGATCCACACCTCGCCGAGCGTCAGGTACGCGCCGACGATGATGGCGCTGATGAGGATTCCCGATGCCAGGCCGAGCCCCAGGCCGTGCGCCCTGAGCGGGGGCGAAATCTCGATCGGGGCGCGCGCGACGAACCGCAGCCAGAGGAGGGGCAGCAGGAGAATCCACGCTTTGGAAAGGCCGTAGATTGTCTGGCCGATCGGGCCCGGCATGAAATGCATCGCCATGAGCACGCCGATCGTCGGCGCCGGTACGAGCAACGCAAGGGCAATGAAACTCCGCTGACGTGGACTCGCGCTGGAGAGAGTCATGGGCGATGCCTTTTTGGGAAGCGGGAACTGGGCCGTTCACAGGAGCCGGTGCGATTTGTAGCGCTTCGGGGATGGAGCGGCGCGGCCGCATTGCACAGCGCGGCCCGGTGTGCGGTCTTTCGCGGGCGATCGGGCTGGCGAGGCCCCGGCATGCCGGGGCCGGAGATGAGGCGCTTCGACGCGCCGCCGCGCCGCCGTCGCCCAACAATCCCTGCATGCACGAGACCCCGCCGCCAGAGGCGCCCACGCACGGCATGACCGCCGAGGAATTCCGCCGGGCCGGACATGAACTTGTCGATTGGATCGCGCAGTACCTGGACGGGTGCGAGCAGTACCCGGTCCTGTCACGCGTTGAACCGGGCGAGGTGCGCCGCAACGTCGAAGCGCCGCTGCCCGAGCGGGGCGAGCCGTGGGAGGCCATGTGGCGCGACTTCGAGCGCTGCATCCTCCCCGGCGTGACCCACTGGCAGTCGCCCAACTTCTACGCCTACTTTCCCGCGAACGCGTCGTATCCCGCCATTCTCGGCGAGCTCCTTTCAGCGGGTCTGGGCGTCAACGGCATGCTCTGGTCGTGCAGCCCGGCGGCGACGGAACTTGAGATGTTCGTCCTCGACTGGCTCGTCGAACTCCTCGCCCTGCCGGCGCACTTCAAGGGAGCAGGCGTCATTCAGGACACCGCCTCCAGCGCTTCGCTCTGCGCGCTTCTTGCGGCGCGCGAGCAGGCGCTGGAGTGGCGCGGCAACTCCAGCGGCCTCGCCGGCGCCGGCCGGCGACTGACCATCTACACCTCCGAGCAGGCCCACTCATCTATCGAGAAAGCGGCGATGATCGCGGGCCTCGGGCGCGAGAACGTGCGCCTCGTCAGCACCGATTTCGCCGGCGCAATGAACCCAGCGCATCTGCGGGAACTGCTCACCGCCGACCAGGAAGCGGGATGTCGGCCCTGTTTCATCAGCGCCACGATGGGCACGACCTCATCGCTGGCGATGGACCCGCTCCGGGCTGTGGGGACGATCGCGGCGCAGGCGCGTGCGTGGTTCCACGTCGATGGAGCCATGGCGGGGACGGCCCTGGCCTGCCCGGAGTGGCGCGGCATCGCCGACGGACTCGAACTCGCCGACTCCTTCTGTGTCAATCCGCACAAGTGGATGCTCACCAACTTCGATCTCGATGCGTTCTACGTCAAGCAGCCACGGCGACTCGTGCGGACGCTTTCGGTCCTTCCGGAGTATCTGCGAGCGGCGCAATCGGATGAGGTCGTGAACTATCGCGACTGGCAGATTCCGCTGGGGCGGCGATTCCGGGCGCTGAAACTCTGGTTCGTGATCCGCAGTTACGGGGTCGAGGGGATTCGCGATCACGTTCGGCGGCATATCGCGCTCGCGGCGGAGTTCGCGGCGTGGGTGGGGCAGGATGAGCGCTTCGAACTCGCCGCGCCGCCCAGTCTCAATCTCGTCTGCTTCCGCCTCCGCGCCGGCGATCGGCCGAGTGAAGCGCTGCTTCACCGCCTCAACGAGAGCGGGTTGATTCACCTGACCCATACGAAACTGGACGGCCGCTACGTGCTGCGCCTGTGCATCGGCTCGCCCCGCACCGAGGAGCGTCATGTCAGGAATGCGTGGTCGCTGATTCAACGGTTGGCGGATGACGTCCTACAGTGAAGCGAGCCACTCTGCGGGAGAATGACGATGCATCACAACATCAGCGGACTGAAACTCAACTGCGAAACGCTCGGCCCGAGCGCGGGCCCGCCGATTCTCTTCATCCACGGTTTTCCACTCAGCGGCGCGATGTGGTCGCCGGTCGCCGATTTCCTGCGCGATGGGTTCCGCCTCATCATTCCCGACCTGCGCGGCTTCGGCGGCAGCGAAGCGAGTGAGGAAGCCTCGATGGCGCAATACGCGGATGACTGCCTTGCGCTTCTCGATGCGGTGGGGGAGAAGCGGCCGGTCGCGGTTGCCGGAATGTCGATGGGGGGGTACATCGCGTTTGAGTTCCTCCGCCGTGCGCCGAAGCGGGTGGGCCGGCTCATTCTCGTTGATACCCGTCCCGGCGCCGACACCGAGGAAGGTCGAAAGGCGCGCCACGCCACCGCGGAGAAGGTCATGGCGCAGGGCAGCGCCGTGGTTGCGGACCCGATGACGGAGAAGCTCTTCGCCGCTTCGGCGCCGGCGAACCTCCGAGAGCAGTGGCGCCGGGCCATGCTCCAGGCGAGTCCGCGCGGCGTCGCGGCCGCGCTCAAGGCGATGGCGGCCCGGCCGGACTCGACGCCCGACCTGCCGCGAATCAGCGTGCCGACGCTCATCATCGTCGGCGAGCATGATTCGATCACGCCGCCGGCGGAGTCGCAGGCGATGCACGCCGCCATTCCCGGCTCGACCCTCGAAGTGATTCCCGCCGCGGGCCACATGGCGGCGGTCGAGCAGCCGCAGGCCGTCGCCGCCTCGTTGCGCCGATTCCTGTCGTCGCGTTGAGCCGGCTGGAGGTTGCGGTTGACGCCCGGTTTGACTTGCCGCATTTCTTCAGGCATGATTGCACACTCGTGTCGGCTCATTCTGGCGTTTCGTCGCGGCGCCATCGGGGAAATCACATGGCCCAACTCCACGGCACATCGCACGCCGATCTTCCCGAGACGCCCGCGGCGCTCGAAAAGGCGGATCGCTGCGCAGACCTTCCGCACCGCCCGCGCGTGCTGCTGGGCAAGATGGGCTTGGACGGGCATGACCGCGGCGTGAAGCTCATCGCCCGCGCCCTGCGTGACAGCGGCGTTCACGTCGTCTACTCCGGCCTGTGGCAGACGCCGCGCTCGCTGGCCATCTCGGCCCGCGACGAAGATGCCGACTGCATCGCGGCGTCGATGATGAGCAACAGCCACCTGGTGCTCGTGCCGCGGCTCATCGACGAATGCCGCGCCGTCGGCCGGCCGGACATGGTCGTCAACATCGGCGGCATCATTCCGCAGGAAGACGTCCAGCCGATGATCGAGGCGGGCGTGTGCGAGGTGCATCACACCGGCACGAGCATGGCCGACATCGTCGAATCCGTCCGCCGCGCCACACGGCCGCGTTCCGGTCCGGACTCCTACGAGCATCCCACGGCGGCGCTGGCGCGATCGCTGAGCCTGGCTCATGAAGGGCGCTGGGAGCCCGGAGCCGCAGCGCAGCGCCGGCCGAGCCGCGTCATCGGCATCACCGGCTCACCCGGGGCAGGCAAGAGCACGCTCGTGGCGTCGCTCGCCGGTGAGTTCGTCCGCCGCGATCTCGGTCGTCTCGCCGTGGTCGCCTTCGATCCTCAAAGCCCGATCACGCGCGGGGCGCTGCTCGGCGACCGTCTCCGCGTCGATTTCAATACGCTCGACGAGAAGGTCTTCTACCGCTCACTGGCGATTACCGGCGAGGACTACGCCACGCTGCCGTTGATCATCGACCTCATCGGCGCCGCCGGGTTCGACACGCTCTTCATTGAGACCGTCGGCGCGGGACAGAACGACGTCGCCATCCGCCAGTTTGTCGATCGCACCGCCGTGGTCCTCGTGCCTGGAATGGGCGATTCGATCCAGATGGACAAGGCGGGCCTGCTGGAGATCGGCGACCTCTTCGTCTGCAACAAGGCCGACTTCCCCGGCGAGGCGAACCTCGTCCGCGATCTCCTCGACGTGGCGCAGGGGCGGCCGATTTTTGAGACCATCGCCACTCGCGGTAAGGGGACGCCCGAACTGCTCGCCGGTCTGCTCGGGAACTGACCCGCCCCTCCTGGCGGTCCGACGCCGCCCTTCAGGGAGAGAGTTGCAGCGGTTCGCGCCCGCGCCGGCGGCGCATCCAGTTGATCGGCCGGTGAACCCAGGCGTGCCGCACGAGCCACTTCTCGAGGCGGTACTTGCCCGGCAGGTCGATCATGAGGAACCCAATCAGGAGAGTGAGCAGTCCCTGCCCGGGCAGCGCCAGCATCGCCAGACCCGCGAGCATGAGGACGGCTCCGGCGATGTTCTTCGCGAGCAGCACCGCCGCCCGTACGATGGGATGATGCGCCGCCCAGGGGCTCGGCGGACGCCTGGCGTGTGCAAAGTAGTCCGTCGGCACGCGCACCACGAGGATCGGCACGAGCATCAGACCCGCGAGAAAGACCACCACCGACGCAGCGCCCAGCGCCCACACGATCGCTTCGTTGTGATCGAGCCATTCGAGCATTCGGGGTTGCGCGGCGCATTCACCGGCCTGCCATCATATCGCCGGAGTCGTGCGAGGAGCCGGGCGCGTGAATCTGGGCAAAGTGCGAGGTGCCGATTCCGGCCAAACCCGCAGAAAACTCGCGATTCTGCCCCGCTGCGGGAAGCGGAAATCGAATCTCGCGTTAGACTTCCCGCGTGATCGCACGCATGAGCGCGGGACGGAAGCCCGCGCGGCGGCGCGTGCTCCTCCCGGGCGTTTTGTCCCCGTCCGGTTTCAATCTTCCTCGGCGACGCGGCTGCCCGTCGTCAGGCGAAAACGTGCGCAGGCCGATGCCGCCGGCGCCTATTGAAGTTCCGCGGCGCTTCGGGCCGACGGATTCACTCAGTTGCTTCTGGAGCAATCGCTCCAGTCGCTGCGGCCGGGTCTCGTGCATCGGCCGTGCGTTCCCCCGACGGCACGAGATTGAGGAGACGAGCCATGACATCGAGTCGATTCCACCGGATCTGCCTTGCCGTGACGCTGATGGCGCCTGCATCAGTTCTGTTCGGGCAGGAAGCGCCCGAGCCGGTGGACATTCCTGCGGAGGCGACGGTCGAGTATGGCCCTGGAACGATCGGCGAGGTCGTCTACAACCTCTCCTTTAACCCGACCCTGCGGATGGCGTTCGGCCAGACTCCACCTGGTTTCTCCGAAGATCTTCATCTCACGCGCGCCGGCCGGCTCGTGTGCTTCACGATCTCCGTCTTCAATGCCTCTGCAACGCCTGCGTTCGGCGGTCAGTCCGGCGTGTTCGTTCCCGTCGATGCCGTCGTTCAGTTTTACGATCAGGCGCTGGTTCCGGGCGTCGGCTTCCCCGGCGGGAGTCTGCTGGCGGAATACCACGTGACGATTCCTCCGCCGACAAGCGTGTCCGGGACAGTGTGGACGGTGACGACGGATCTCACCACGCCGATCGCGGTGCCGCAGGACTTGTGGATCTCCGTAACGACGCCTCAGGCGATCAACCCCGGCCGGCTGTCGAGTTATGCCGGGCCTGTGCTCCACATCGCGCCCGTCGCGCCGGATGTGGGATCGACGACGCCGCACGTCTGGAGCGGCGCGCCGTTCTACAGTCCGACCTTGAGGGACTTCCGCCAGGCCGTGACCATTCGCCTCGCGGAAGGAAACGAACCGCCGGTGATCACCTGCGGCACGGCTGCAGTCCTCTGGTCGCCGAATCACGAGTTCTATGACATCAGCGGCTCGCTCTTCGCCGTGGAGGATCCGGACACGGCGCCTGAAGGTCTCACCATCGAGGTGGCCGTCGTCTCGGAGGAGCACGAGATTCCCGAGATCGGCGATGGCACCGGCAAGCATGCTCCGGACTTCAAGATGCAACTCGCCGGCGGGGCGACGGGCTTCTTCCTGCGCTCTGAGCGGCAGGGGCGCGGCGACGGCCGGTGCTATCTCGGGATCGTGACGGTCAGCGACGGCGACAACGTCGTCACGAAGGTGTGCGTGCTGGCGGTGGCGCCGCACAGCGAAACGCCCGAATCTCTCGCGCTCGTCCTCGACGAGGCGGAATCGCGGGCGGCGGCGCTGCAGGCCGACATCGACCTCAACGGAGTCGCCGGCCTCGATCTCTCCGCCCATGGCCTCTCACGGCACGGCGTGGCCGACCCGCTGGGGCCGATGCAGTAGCGTTACGCCCCGACGCGCGCGGGTTCATCCGCGACGCCGAGGCTCATCGGAGAGGAGCGTGACGACCAGCCGTGATCTCGCCGCGCCGTTCGGCGCCGCGGCTGGGGTGTTCCTGCGCCCGCTCTCATGTCCCGCGCCGGTGGTTCGGGGACAGGTTCCCCGCCGCTCCGGGCGGAATAATGTGAGTGTGGACTGCCGCGCGGAACGCGTGCCGATTCCGCGCTGATCGGGTTGTTCTGTCCGCGGGCCGGCCGACGGAACGTCGAACGCGCCGGCGCCTCGGGCGCAGGAAGGAGATGAGGTCATGACGATGATCCTGCTGGTCGTGGGGTTTGTAGCGGCGGGAGTGATCGTCGCGGGGGCGTTCAGGCTTCAGCACGCGGCGCTGCGCGGAGCCGCGCTTGTGCTCGCTCTCGTCGTCTTCCTGGCCTTCTTCGCCTTCAGTTCCATCCGCTACGTGGGTGAAGACGCCGTCGGGGTGGTGATCCGCAATTTCGGGTCAGACCTGCCGCAGGGATCGATCATCGCCACGCGCGGCGAGAAGGGGCCTCAGGCAAAGGTGCTCGGCCCGGGCTGGCACTTCTGGCTCTGGCCGGGCATCTTCGACATCGAGACGACGCCCATCGTCGAAATCGACAACGACGAGGTCGGACTCATCACGACGGCCGACGGACAGGCGCTGCCGGAAGGCGTGGCGTTCGCCGATGAATGGAACGCCGAGCGCTTCCGCGACATGCTCGACGCGGAGTACTTTCTGACCACGGGCAAAGGGTACAAGGGACCACAGGCGTCGGTCCTGCGCCCCGGCAAGTACCGCATCAATCCGAAACTCTACCGCGTCGAGAAAGTGCCCGTCACAAACATCGAGAAGGCGACGGTCGGCGTCATCAAGTCAAACGTCGGCGACAAGGTGACGGAAGGGGACCGCACTCTCGTCAGGGAGGGTCAGCGCGGCATCTGGAACGCTCCCCTCATGCCCGACAAGATCTACCTCAACAGCAAAGCCTACGAGGTGACCGTCATCTCCACGCGCGAGCGCATCCTGCGCTACACCAAGGGGCACGCCGCCGGCGAAGAGACGGAGATCATGGTTCGTACGAGCGACGGCTTCACCTTCCCGGTGGACGTGCGCATCAAGTACTCGGTGCTCCCCGAGGATGCGCCGCTGGTCGTGTCCAAGGTCGGCGACGACCAGGAAGGCCTGCGCGACGTGCTCAATTCCGCCGTGCGCGCCATTTTCCGCAACAACGCCGAGGGCGTCAAGGCCCTCGACTATGTTCAGCAGCGCTCCCACCAGGAGCAGCAGTCGCTGGCGATGCTGCAGGAGGAGATGCGCAAGATCGGAGTCACGATCTCGCAGGTGGCGATCGGCGACGTGGGCGACGAGCAGTCCCTCGGCACCCTGCTCAAGACCCAGATGGACCGCGAGATCGCGCTCCAGGAGCAGGAGACCTACCGCGAGCAGCAGCGCGCCGCCGAACAGAAAAAGGAACTGACTCGAACCGAGCAGGAGGCCGAAGAGGAGCGCCGCCTGGCCACCGCCAGTTATGAAGTCCAGATCGCCGAGCAGGAGAAAGAACGCCGGATCATCGAGGCCAACGCCGAAGCGGAGGCGATCAAGATCAAGGCGGCGGCGCAGGCCGACGCCTATCGCCTCGTCGCCGAGCAGATCGGGCAGGGGAATGCGGCCCTCGTCGAACTCCTGCGGATCGTCGGCGAAAGCGGGATCAACATCACGCCGCGAGTCATGGTCATCGGCGGCAACGGCGCGGCAGGAGAGTCTGCCTCCGCCGAGACCACCGCGCTCATCGGCACCATGCTCGACTCGATGGTTGACAAGGACAAGGAGTGACGCCGCCTCCAGCCGCTCCATGCGCTAGAATTGGCCTGACCCCGGGCGGCCGGGACAGGATCGTCCGAATGGAGGCTCTCGCATGCAGCGCTTGGGCAGGACTCTTGCGGCTCTGGGAATGGCCGGCGTCATGTGCGTCTGGGTGACCGTGCTCGCCGGCTGCGAGACCCGGGTCATCCACCGCGACGGGATCGGGTCGGAGAGTTCTCATCCGACGCAATACGAACCTTCAGGCAGCGACCCGCTGAGCCGCAAGGTGTGGGGCGATCCGGGTCGCTGAGCGAGGAGCGCCGCGGCGCTTTCGAGCGGAGAGGTGGCGATGGGACTCGAGGCGGTGCTGCCCGATGACAGTTTCCTCACGACGCGCCTGCGCGAGATGATCAACTGGGGCCGGCGCGGCAGCGTCTGGCCGCTGCCGTTCGCTACGGCCTGCTGCGGCATCGAACTCATGGCGACCGCGTCGAGCCGCTTTGACCTCGCTCGCTTCGGCGCCGAGGTCATGCGCTTCAGCCCGCGGCAGTCGGACCTGCTCATCGTGGCCGGGCGCGTCGCGGTCAAGATGCTCCCCGTCCTTCAGCGCATCTACATGCAGATGACCGAGCCCAAGTGGGTGATTTCGATGGGAGCATGCGCCTCGACGGGCGGCGTCTTCGACACCTACGCCGTCGTTCAGGGCATCGACCAGTTCATCCCCGTGGATGTCTACGTCCCGGGCTGCCCGCCGCGGCCTGAAATGCTCATTGAGGGCGTGATGGCGATTCAGCGGATCATCGACCGCGACGGCCTGCCGCCGAGCGGCCCGGACGGCCGGCGCGCCTCCCTCCGTCTCGCCATCGAACCGAACTACCAGCCGCGCCGTCAGCCCGTGCCACTCACCGTCGGTCAGCACTGAGCCGGTCGAAATCCGTGAGAGGGCACTTTCGCGGCCAGCGCCCCCTACCGGCCGAGCAGGAAGTAGAGCACCATCCCGAGCAGCGGCAGCAGCAGGATGAGCAGGATCCACAGCAGTTTGTTCACAACGGGCTTTGAGCCTCTCAGCACATCCACGATCGCGATGATGTCGAGAATGAAGACGATCAGTCCGACGATGCCGTAGCCGGTCGAGAGTGCGAGCGTCAACATGTGCTGCTCCTTCGCCTTTTTCGGGTTGTTCGCGCCGCTGGATGATGATAGATCAATCGGAGGTCGGGAGGCCGCAACCGCGAAACGCGCGTTCAACGGGATGCGGCGGCGGCGGCTGTTGCTGCACGCCGGGCCGGCGGCGCAAAGCCGTGCGACGCCGCGCCATATCCCGCTATGCGGCGCGTGACGATCGCCGCCGCCGCGGACCGCGCGAAGCGCCGGCCGCGCCGCTGCCGGTGGAGCGGCCGCCGCGCGGGCGACCGCGTCCGCCGTTGTTCGTCGAGCGCCGGCCTGAGCCATTCGAAGCGCCGTTCGACGAACCGTTGCGCGCCTGCCACTGGCTCGGCGCCTGAGTGGGCGCCGAGTGCGTGAGGTCGCTGTGGTCCACGTTCACATCGAGCGGCTGCTTGATGAGGCGTTCGATGGCGCGGAGGTCGCCGATCTCTTCGCTGTCGCAGAAGGAGACCGCCGAACCGGAAGCGCCTGCGCGGGCCGTGCGGCCGATGCGATGCACGTAGGACTCGGGCAGGTTGGGGATGTCGAAGTTGACCACGTGGGTGATCTCGTCAACATCGATGCCGCGCGAGGCGATGTCGGTGGCGACGAGAACGGAGGAGCGGCCGGACTTGAAGCCGTTGAGCGCGTGGGTACGGGCGTTCTGACTCTTGTTGCCGTGGATGGCGACGGCGTCGATCCCGCCGCGCTGAAGGCTGCGAACGACCTTGTCCGCCCCGTGCTTGGTGCGGGTGAAGACGAGCGTGCGCTCCATCGCGCTGTCCCGAAGCAGGCGCTCGAGCAGCGCCGGCTTGTTGCTCTTCATCACGTGGTAGACGGACTGCGTCACCGCTGCGCCCGTCGAGGCGACGGGGTCGGCCTCGATGAATACAGGCTCGGAGAGCATGGTGTCCGCGAGGCGGCGAATCTCGCCGGGCATCGTCGCCGAGAAGAGCAGGCTCTGCCGCTTGCCCGGCACGCGCTCGATGATGCGGCGGATGTCGTGGATGAAGCCCATGTCGAGCATGCGGTCGGCTTCGTCAAGGACAAAGATCTCGATCGCGCCGAGATCGATGAAACCCTGCTGCATGAGGTCAATCAGGCGGCCGGGCGTGGCGACGAGGACATCGACGCCGGCGCGGAGGGCGCGGACCTGGTGATGCTGGCCCACGCCGCCGAAGATGACGGTGTTGCGAATCTGGAGGTGGCGGCCGTAGACGCTGAAACTCTCCCCGATCTGCGACGCGAGTTCGCGAGTGGGGCAGAGGATGAGGCAGCGCGGCCGGCGCGTGGGGCCATGCCCGCGCTGCCCGTGGCTGCCGCGCCCGCGGTTCTGCTGGCCGCCGCTGTGCGAAGGGGCTGACGCCGCGAGCAATTGAAGAATGGGCAGCGCAAACGCGGCGGTCTTGCCGGTGCCGGTTCGGGCGCAGCCGAGCACGTCGCGGCCGGCGAGAACCGCGGGAATGGCTTGAGATTGGATGGGAGTGGGCGCGGCGTAGCCTTCGGCGGCAACGGCGCGAACGATGGGCTCAATGAGCCGCAGATCTGAAAATGTCATAAAGAGGCGTTCTCTGATTCCGGAGTGTTCGGGCTTCCGGTGCCCTTGAAACCGGAATGTCTTCGGATGCGGACGCATCCTCAAAAAAAGCCACCGGCGTCGATTGGTTGTCCAGTGACTTATCGGCACGGAACCACGGGAAGATAGCAGTGATCGGCGAACAAATCCACTTTCCCGCGGACTCTCTCCGCGCGGACCCACTATCCTCCAAGGTATGAATGAAGTGGCGGATGGAGTGGTCAGTCAAGTCGGCGTGTATCCCCTGCCCGGGTTCTATGAGCCTTTCGGGGCGATGAGCCACCTGCTTGGCGCCGTGGTGTTTCTCATCCTCGGCGTGATGCTGCTGCGGCGCGGGGCCGGCCGCGCCTCAAGGTCGATCTTCCTCGGAATCTACGCGTTTTCATGCGTGTTTCTCATGTCCATGAGCGGCGTGTACCACATGATGGTCGATGGCGGCGCCGCCCACACCGTCATGTGCCGACTCGACCACAGCGCCATCTTCATCCTCATCGCCGGGACCTTCACGCCCACGCACGGCATCCTCTTCAACGGCTGGCGGCGATGGGGGCCTCTCGCCTTTATCTGGACCGGTGCGATTGCAGGGATAACCCTCAAGGTCACGCACTTCGACGCGGTGCCGCCCTGGCTCGGCCTGGGACTCTACCTCGCTCTGGGCTGGGCCGGCGCCATCTCGGGCGCCATGATCTACAGGCGATTTGGAGCCCCCATGATCGTGCCCCTGGCCTGGGGCGGCGCCGCCTACACGGCAGGCGCCATCGCCGATTACTTCGGCTGGCCGATCCTCATTCCCCGCGTCATCGAAGGCCACGAGGTCTTCCACCTCGCCGTCCTCGCCGGCGCCATCAGCCATTGGCTCTTCATCTGGCGTTTCGCAGATGGAAAGGCCCAGCCCCGTGTTGAACGGGCCGCGCCGCTTGCGACATTCAAGCCGGCGGTGAGTCGGCTGGTTCCACGCCCGACCCGCGCGATGGAGAGCGGCCTCACGGCAGAGGGCGCACCCAGATAGAGCGGAAGCGCATCCGGTTGCCGTGGTCCTGGAGCATGATCGGTCCCGGCGCCGCGCTCTCGGCGCTGAGGCTGCCTCCGGTCACGCCCTTGAGTTCGACGCGGTCCTGCGTCAGCACGCCGTTGTGGAGCACCGTAACGGTTGCCGGCGCGAGGCGCTTGCCTGTGTCATCGAATCTCGCGGCCCGGAAGATCACATCGAAGGTCTGCCACTGACCCGGCCCGCGCGAAGCGTTCACGAGGGGCGCATACTGCCCGTAGATGGCGCTGCACTGACCGTCGGGATAGGTTTCATTCTCGAAGGAGTCGAGAATCTGAACCTCGTACCGCCCCTGGAGGTACAGGCCGCTGTTGCCCCGCTCCTGCCCTTCGCCGTGAACTTCCCTCGGAGTGGCGAACTCGACGTGAATCTGCGCATCGCCGAACGTCGCTTTGGACATGAGGGAACCTGAACCCGGCTTGACGACCATCGCGTCACCTTCGATGACCCATTCGGCGGGCCGATCTTCGCCGTGCGTCCAGCCGTCAAGACTCGATCCGTCAAAGAGCACGATCGCGTCCGAGGGTGGCGCGCCCGCCGTGCCCGGCGCGACGACGGGTGGAAGCAGGCCGGCGCCGAGCGGCCGGCCCGTTGCCGAACCCAGCGCGAGCAGCGCTGTTCCGAATGCCAACCCGAGCCCCGCGCGTCGAATCGCGCTGCCTGATGTCAACACGGTTGCTGTCCTGGCCATGCCCGTCCTCCTCTGCTTGACCGACGTTTCGAACAGCGGCGGTCTGCCCGGCGCGAGACAGCCCCGGCCGTCATGATCCACCGCGCTGCTATGGTACCTCGCTCCCGGAGCCGGGCGGGTTGTTGTCACGGTGACACCGCTGCCCGCGATGACCACTCTACCGACACTGCCGTTGCGTCATCGGTGAGCGCGGCGGTCTCGGCGTGCGCGACGAGAGCCTTGAAGAGAGCGGCGATTCCGTCGGTGTGCCCCTCTTCCGCCTCCGCGGCGCTGGCCGCCGCCTCGATTCCGAAGGGCGCCCCCTCGCCTCCCGCGCGCTGCTCAACCACGCCGTCGCTGAGCACGAGCACGCGGCCGCCGGGGCGAAGCGGCTCGCTCGCGGCGACATAATGTGCCTCCGCCATCACCCCCGCGGGCGGCCCTCCGCCCTCGCGCAGTCGTTTGCGGGAACCATCCGGCGCCTGGAGAAGCGCCAGCCCGTGTCCGGCATCGGCATACGTCAGCAACCCGCAGTCGGCGTCGAACACCCCGACCCAGAGGGTGACGAATCGAGCAGCGCTCTCGCGCGAGGCGAGGTAGTCGTTCAGTTCGCCGATCGCGCGCGCCGGATCACCGTGCTGCCGCAGCGAGGCTCGGAGGAACCCCTGCGTTGAGGTCATGAGGATGGAGGCGCCGATCCCCTTCCCCGACACGTCCCCCAGCGCCACGCACACGCGTCGATCGGGAAGTTCAATCACGTCGAAGAAGTCGCCCCCGACTGTTGAGGGTCCGGGCCGGCACTCGCCGACGTAGCGGATCACGCCGTGCGAACCTGAGCGAGGCGGGAGAATCCACCGGTGGGCGGCGCCGGCTGCAGCGAGTTCGGCATCCACCCGCGCCTGGCGGCGTTCCAGGTCGCGCCGCTTGAGGTCCGCCAGTGCCAGCGACGCCAGCCTCCCGAGACCGATGAGAAAGTCGCAAACATCGGCCGAAAGCGTCGTCCGTCCGTCGCGATGATCCACGTACAGGAATCCCGTGACGTTGGGCCCAAGGAGCAGCGGCACGCAGATCGCTTCACTGATGCCCAGGCGCATGACGCTCCGCGTGCCCGCAGCCGCGCCGGTCGGCCTGGTGAGGCGCACCGGCTGCCCCTCCATCGCCCGGTGGATGAGCGATCGGCTCAGTCGAAGCCCGTCGTCTGCGACAATGGCGCCGCGCTGCGCCACGACCTCGATCTCGTCGGTCTGCGCGCCGGCGTGCAGGCCGCGGAGGACGGCAAGATTCGCCACGGCCGACTCCGCCGAGGCAGCGTCCAGCACCGCCCCCGCCAGTGACGCTTCATCCTCCGCCAGCCGCAGCGACTCGGCACACTGAAGCAGCAGCGACAGCCGGCGCTGCGCGTCCGATCCCGATCGCACGGAATCGAGGCGGGTGATCGCGGCGTCTTCGCGGATCGAACCCTCCGCCCGCCGGGCACGGAGGCGCACCGTCGTCGTCAGGCTCTCGCGCGAGCGATCAAGGACGTGAAAGAGCCGGCCGGCGATCGCGATCACATCGCCGTGATGCAGCGGCACGCTGCGTCCCTGCGCCAGCCGCACACCGTTGAGCCAGGTGCCGTGGCGGCTGGCGAGATCGGTCAGGCGCCACTC
>JBDIVQ010000079.1:0-18632 GCA_039794345.1 Phycisphaerae bacterium
CTCGCGGCCGCAACGTCGGCCTCCAGGCGGTTCAGCCGAGCGCCTGCTTCATCAGCAACACGGTCTGGCACGAGTTCGATTAGGCCGATCAGCGGGCCGGGTTCGCCCGGCGCCGCTTCAATCTCCCGCGCCCGGGACGCCGCCACTCACGTCCCGGGCGTGCGGTTTTTCCGGGCTGGTGCGGAACGTGGCGCAGCGGCATCTCGCCTTGGCGAGGCGCTTATGCTCATGGCGATGGAAGCGCTGCTCCTCGCTCTTGCCGCCGGTCTGGGCTTCATCGTCGCCTACCACACCTACGGGCGCTGGCTCGGGCAGCGGATCTTCGCCCTCAGCGCCAAGGCCGTCTGCCCCTCGCACCGCCTGTGCGACAACGCCGACTACGTGCCGACGAAGAAGGCGATCGTCTTCGGCCACCATTTCACCTCGATCGCGGGTACGGGGCCGATTGTCGGGCCGGCCATCGCGGTCATGTGGGGCTGGCTGCCGGCGCTGCTGTGGGTCGTCTTCGGCTCGATCTTCATCGGCGCGGTGCATGACCTCGGCTCGCTCGTCGTCTCCATGCGCCACAACGGTCAGACGATCGGCGACGTCGCCGGCCGCGTGCTCAACAAGCGCGTGCGGATTCTCTTTCTGCTCATTCTCTTCATGGGTTTGACGATCGTGCTGGCGATCTTCGGCCTCGTCATCGCCACGGTCTTTCGCCAGTATCCGGCGTCGATCTTTCCGTGTACGGTGCAGATTCCCATCGCGGTGGGCATCGGCGTGTGGCTGCATCGGCGCGGGGCGAGCCTGCTGGTGCCCTCGCTCATCGCGCTGGCGGTCATGTACCTCACCGTCGTGATCGGCGATGAGAACTTTTCGACGGACTGGCCGGTGCTCGCGCCGATGATGCACGGCCTGCACTCCGCCAATGCGTGGATGGCGTCGTGGTCGAACATCACCTGGGTGATTGTGCTGCTGGTGTACTCCTATGCGGCGTCGGTGCTGCCGGTGTGGCTGCTCCTCCAGCCGCGCGACTACATCAACAGCCTGCAACTCCTCTCGGCGATGGGGTTGATCGTGCTGGGGCTGGTGGCCGCGGCCTTCATCGGCGGCGCGCCGCCGGTCGAGGGGGCCGAGCGCCAGCCGCTCGAGATCGTCGCGCCGATGTGGAACCCGCACCCGGCCGGGGCGCCGATGATCTTCCCGTTTCTGTTCATCACCATCGCCTGCGGGGCGGTGAGCGGCTTTCACTGCCTGGTGAGCAGCGGCACGAGCAGCAAGCAGATCGACAACGAGCCCGATGCGCGATTCGTCGGCTATGGGTCGATGCTGACAGAGGGGTTTCTGGCGACACTTGTGATCATCGCGTGCGTCGCGGGGTTGGGGTTGGGGATTCACCACACTAGATTCGATGTCAGCAGCAGTGTGGGAGTCCTCATTACGACAGACATCGTGTTGCTCGGTCGTGAGGCATTTGATGCGCGATACGAATCTTGGTCGAGCGCCGGCGGCCTCGCGCGGACTGTTGGATCGTTCGTCGATGGCTCGGCGAATCTGCTGCGGGTGATCGGGGTGCCGCTGGGGGTGGCGCTGGCGCTGATGGGGGTGCTCGTCGCGTCCTTTGCTGGGACGACGCTCGACACCGCGTGCCGATTGCAGCGCTACGTCATTCAGGAACTCGCGGCGACGTTTCTGCCGAGGCGCGATGAGAGCGCGTGTCCGAAGTGCGGTTACACGCTCTGGCAGCGCAGCGCCGGTGCTCTCGCCCCGGAGGGGCGCGCGAGCGTAGCCACGGGTGGAGCGATTCCCGAAGGGATGAGCGGAACCCGTGGAAGCGATACGCAGGAGCATTTCCGCCCCGGCGGGGCGGTGGAGGCGCACGATCGTGTAGATGCACACATCTCCGCTGAAAGTCGCGAAGCCGCAAGCGGCTGTGTCCGGTGCCCCGAGTGCGGTGAGATCATCACGCCCGAGCAGATCGAGCGCGCGGGCGAGTCGATGCTCCCCGCCGCGTTCAGCGCGATCAACCCCGTTCACTGGCTCACCAACAAGCACGGCGCAACGATCTTCGCCATCGTCATCGCCGCCGCGCTCGCCGCCCTGCCGGTTGCTGATGTCACGCCGGGCTTCTGGAGCACGCTCACCAGCGGCGGCGTCGCCGAGGCGTGGACGTGGCTGACGACCAACGGCGGGCGCGGGGGCGTGATCCTCTGGCCGCTCTTCGGCGCGACGAATCAACTCCTCGCCGGTCTCGCGTTCATCGTCATCACGCTCTATCTGCGCCGGCGCGGGCGGGCGCTGTGGTTTCTCCTGCTGCCGATGGCGTTCATGCTCCTCATGCCGATGTGGGCGATGTCGTGGCAGGTGTTCGTCGGCAGCGCCGATCAGCCGCGCTGGCTCATGCCCGCGGTCGGCACGACGAACTGGCCGCTGGCGCTCATCGGCATCGCGTCGATCGCGATTGAGATCTGGATGATCGTCGAAGCGCTGATGGTGTGGCCGCGCGTGCGCGGGGTGATTGAAGGAGGCGCGACGGATGCGGCGCAGGAGCGGGAGCGTGCGGGGAATGCATCCCGCGATTCGCAGAGCCTCATCGTGGGCGTGTGACGCGCGCGTAATCGCGCATGAAAAAACCGCCGTGCGAAGCTCCGACACCCGCACGGCGGCAAGAAGACCGCGGCGACAAACCGCGATGTCCAAGGATAGACCGTCGCCCTGACGTTAGCCGCCTTCGAGCGGGCAAGTCAATGAAGAAATCCGCAGTTCTGCAAAATCGTATAAGTCCAGTATTTGCAATGAGTTACGAGTGACGCCTTTCGCGGCGGCCCTTCCGGCCTCCCAAACGCCGGTGCGGGTTGTTAACAACCTGACATTTTGCGAACACAACGGCCCTTCCCCCGGCCGTTTCCCCTGACCCCCGGCTCTCCGGCGGCTTGGGCCGGATCGGTCGGATGGGCGGGCATGCGTCAAGTAGCGACCGCGCGGGTTGGCGGCTCGGCCCTGGAGTGTGGAGAACGCGGGTTGAGGGCGATTCCGGAGCCTCGGGACGGTTGACCCGGTGGTGCATCGCCCCTATCTTGCCCCCTTCATATTGTGGCCTTTTTCACAAGGGTGGTCCGGGTGCTCCTGGCACAGCAATCTCAGACGCTCGAACCGGTCGCACCGTGGCTGTTCTACCTCTTCGCCGGGGTGGCCGTCCTCGGAGCGCTGGGGGTGGTCCTCTCCCAGCAGATCGTCCGCATGGCGGTCTTCCTCCTCTTCACGCTCGGCAGCGTTGCCTTTCTGTACTTCTTCCTCGAGGCGGAATTCCTGGCGGCGATTCAACTGATCGTCTACGTCGGCGGGACGCTGATTCTCATCATCTTCGGGGTGATGCTCACGAGCAAGAACCCCTTTGTCCGCCTGACGGTGCCGGTGCCGCAGCGCCTGCTGGGCTGGGGGATCGGGCTGGCGCTGGCGCTGATGACGGGGTTTCTGGGCGTGAAGTACGTGGCGTCGCAGGGCGCCGACGGCCGTGATTCGCAAAGCCTCCTCGCCGACGCACCCCACGATTCGCAAAGCCTCATCGCCGACGCACCCCACGATTCGCAAAGCCTCATCGTGGGCGTACAGGGAGCGGAACACTATGGGGTGGCGGACCTCGGGCGCAACCTGCTGGGCAAGTACGCCCTGCCTCTGGAACTGGCCGGCGTGCTGCTGCTGGTCGTCATGATCGGCGCGGCGTACATCGCCAAGGGTCGGCACGCCGACTTCGAGGAAGGCGGGGCCCAGCCGTGATCGGTCTCTCCCACTTCCTCGCCCTCTCGGCAATCCTCTTCGGCTGCGGGGCGGCGACGATCCTCACGAAGCGCAACGCGATCGGCATCCTCATGGGGGTGGAACTGATCCTCAACGCCGCCAACGTCAATCTCGTGGCCTTCAACCTCTACAACTGGGCGGGCGAGGCGGTCGCGCAAGGCGCGGCCCCGGCGGTGGACGGGCTGATGTTCGCCATGTTCATCATCGTGCTCGCGGCGGCCGAGGCGGCCATCGCCCTGGCCATCTTCCTCAACTTCTACAACCACTTCTCCACCATCGACATCGAACGCGCGCGAATGTTGCGCGGCTGATCCATCTCAATCAAATCAAACCAGAGAGGCACAGAGGACACAGAGAGCGCACTGAGGTGAGATGCGGATTGAAAAGTCATCGTGATCTTCTCTGTGTATCCTCCGTGCCCTCTGTGTCTCAGTGGCTGGCTTTCGACTTCGATCGGATTCGGACTGAATGACTCCCGAGAATCTCCTGGTGCTGGCGACGGCTCTTCCGGCGATCGGCTTTGCGATCGTGATCCTGCTCGGCTCGCGCGTCGCGAACGAAAAGGTGTGGTCGTGGTTCACGGTCGGCATGGTGGGCGGCTCGCTCGTCTGCTCGGTGATCGCCTACGTGAACTTCATGGCCGGGAGCGGCGAGCCCGTCTCCATCGCGTGGAACTGGCTGCAGATCGGCGTGAACGCGGACGGCAGCGGCCGCTACCTCCAGATCGGCCCCTACGTCGACAAGATGACGGTGCTGCTGTTCGCGATGGTGACGATCATCTCGACGCTGGTGCACATCTACTCGATCGGGTACATGGAGGGCGATCCGCGCAAGACGCGCTTCATGGCCTACATGCAGTTGTTCACCTTCTCGATGCTCGGCATCGTGCTGGGCAACAGCCTGCTGCAGCTGTACATCTTCTGGGAACTGGTGGGCATCTCGAGTTACCTGCTCATCGGGTTCTGGTACGAGAAGCGCGGGCCGCAACTGGCGTGCAAGAAGGCGTTCGTGATGAACCGCATCGGCGACATGGGCTTCGCCGTGGGCATGGGCATCCTCTTCTTCAAGTGCGGGGGCGATCTGGTTCTGCGATCGGCAGAGTCCGGGCCGGGCATCTTCGGCACCATTATGGACCGCCTCGCCATCGATCCCCTCAACGCCGGAGCGGACAACTGGTGGCTCACCCTCGCGGGCATCGGCCTGTTCATGGGGGCGATGGGCAAGAGCGCCCAGTTCCCCCTTCAGACCTGGCTGCCCGACGCGATGGAAGGGCCCACGCCGGTCTCGTCGATCGTGCACAGCGCGACGATGGTCGCCGCCGGCGTCTATCTCACCGCCCGCATCTTCCCCCTGCTCACGCCCGCGGCCCATCTCTTCGTCGCCACGATCGGCCTGATCACGCTGATCATGGCCGCGCTGATCGCCTGCGTACAGACGGACATCAAGAAAGTGTTGGCCTATTCAACCCTTTCGCAACTGGGGTACATGGTCCTCGCGCTCGGGGCGGGCTCGTACACCTACGCGATGTTCCACCTCGTCACGCACGCGTTCTTCAAGTGCTGCCTCTTCCAGTGCGCCGGGTCGGTCATTCACGCGGCGCACCACGAGCAGGAGATGACGAAGTACGGCGGGCTTCTGCGAAAGATGCCCATCACGGCTGCGTGCTTCGCCATCTGCACGCTGGCCATCGCCGGGGCGTCGATCCCCTACACGGACCTGGCGCTGTCGGGCTACTACTCGAAGGACGGCATCATCGCCGCGACGGTGAACTACGGTGACGCCCTGGCCGCGCATGGGATGGACTGGGGCAAGGTCTTCTACTGGGGGCCGACGATCATCGCGTACGTGACGGCTTTCTACATGACGCGGGCGTTCGTGCTGACCTTCCTCGGCAAGCCGCGCGACCGGCATCTCCACGACCACGCGCACGAGGTCAACTGGACGATGTGGTTCCCGCAGGTGGTGCTCGCGTCCTTCGCCGTCTTCATCGGATGGAGTTTCTTCAAGGTTGGCGCCAACATCCACGAGACGGCTCCGGAGATGGCGCAGCCGTTTGACCCGGAGCACGACCTGGCGCACGGGTTCCACTTCGTCCACGCCGCGCTGCTGCACGGCTTCGGATGGATGATTTCGATCGGCCTCGGCTTCGCGCTGTACGTCAACGGCCTGTCGATCGCGTCGAAGATCGCGGCAATTCCGGGCATCGCGCAGATCCATTGGTGGCTGTACAACAAGATGGGCTTCGACGGCCTGTACGACATCATCGCCGTCAACCTCGGCAAGGCGCTCTCGTCGATCCTCGGCGCCTTCGACCGCTACGTCGTGGACGGCGCGGTGAACGGCGCCGCGTGGATCGGGCGCGAACTGGGCTTCCTCGTGGGCGGGTTTGACTACCAGTACGTGGATGGAACGGTGCGCGGCAGCGGACGCGCCGCGCTGCGCCTGGGCTCGATCCTGCATCGGACGCAGGCGGGCAACATTCGGATGTACGTGCTGATTCTTTTCGTGGCGGTCTTCACGGGGCTGGCGATCGCCACGCCCTTCGCGCTCGGATGGGTGTGGTTCGGCCTGCCGTCGCATTGACGCGGCGGAGGCGTGTGATGAGGCGGCCCCTGGCGGCCGGCAACGCTCATGAATGAACTCTTCGTCAATCTGATCATCTTCCTGCCGCTCCTCGGCGCCGTCGGCTGCCTGCTGCCGCGCGACAACCCGGCCCTGAGCCGGATGATCGCCATGGTCACGGCCGTGGTCGTCCTGCTCATCAACGTGGCGCTGGCGTGGTCGTTCTACGGCGAGGCGGGCGGCACGTCCTACCTGCCCTCGGGCGGCGAGAGCGTCGTCCGCTACGTGACCGACCTCGTGTGGATCGAGAGCGTCAACATCCACTACCTGGTCGGAGTGGACGGCCTGAGCATGCCCCTGCTGCTGCTCACGAGCATCCTCAATGTCCTCATCATCGCGGCCGGGTGGAACGTGGAGAAGCACACCAAGGCCTTCATGTCGCTCTATCTGGTGCTCATGTTCGGCATGTACGGCGTGTTCCTGGCGCTGGACTTCTTCCTCTTCTACGTCTTCTTTGAGGTGAGCCTGCTGCCGATGTATTTCCTCATCGGCATCTGGGGCGGGCCGCGCAAGGAGTATGCGGCGATCAAGTTCTTCATCTACACGCTGGTGGGCTCGATCTGCCTGCTCATGGTCATGCTCGGGTTCTACTTCCTCGTGCCCGATGTCGCGACCGGCGCGGCGGCGGCGGGTGGCAAGCCGTCCTTCAACATGATCGCGCTCGCGGCGGACGGCGGCGTGCAGGAGGCCTTCAACCACGGCGGGCAGTATTGGTCCTACGCCAAGTGGTTCTTCGTTCTGCTCTTCATCAGTTTCGCCATCAAGGTGCCCGCGGTGCCCTTCCACACCTGGCTGCCCGATGCGCACGTCGAAGCCCCCACGCCGATCTCGATGATCCTTGCCGGCGTGCTGCTCAAGATGGGCGGCTACGCATTGATGCGCATCAGTTACCCGATCTTCCCCGACGCGGCGAAGTGGGCGTGGTTCGGCGTGGCGATCGTCGGCGTCGTCTCGATCGTGTATGGCGCGTTCTGCGCCATGGCGCAGACGGACTGGAAGAAACTCGTCGCCTACTCCTCGGTGAGCCACATGGGCTACGTCATCCTCGGCCTGGCAGTCCTCACGGAGGCCGGCCGCAACGGGGCCTACTTCCAGATGATCGGCCACGGCATCTCTTCGGCGATGATGTTCTTTCTCGTCGGAGTGGTCTACGAGCGGGCGCATCACCGCGACCTCAACCGCTTCGGCGGATTGTGGAACACGATGCCGGCGTACACGGGCCTCGCGGCCGTAGGCTTCTTCGCGGGCCTCGGCCTGCCGCTGCTGTGCGGCTTTCCCGGCGAGGTGCTCAGCCTGATGGGGACGTTCGGGGCGATCGAGTGGATCGAGAACGCGCCCTCCTGGGTGCCCTTCTCCGGCGCCGGTTCATCGGCGACGGTGATCACGCTGGGCGTCTTCGCGGCCTCGGGCGTGATTCTCACCGCCGGCTACATCCTGTGGATGTTCCAGCGCGTCTACATGGGGCCGGCCCGACCCGAGTACACCTATTCCGGGCGCGACATGGTCAACTCACGCGAGTACTTCGTGATGGCGGTGCTGGCGCTCTTCGCGATCATCCTCGGCGTCTGGCCGGCGGTTGTGCTCGACATGATCAGTACCACGTTCAACGCGATTTACGCGCCGTTCTCGAGTCTGGTGAGTACGGCGGGGTTCTGAAGCAAGGCACCAGGCATCCGGAGAAACAGCAAGGGATGGCGTGAACGAATGTGCAGCGCTGTCCGAAACCGCTTGCGTCTTCGCATCCCGCAAACGACTGGAGATCGACGTGCGAAGCCGCTTGCGCCTTCGCACTCACCGATGGAGATCTGAGGCGTTATGACGATTGGTCTTCCGTGGTCTGAAGTTCTGACGCTGCTGCCGGAGTTGTGCCTGCTGGCGGCGGTGTGCGTGGCGCTGATCGCGCCGGTGCTGCCGCCGCTGCGGGCGACGTTCCGCGGCTCGCACGGCGCGATGACGGCGCTTGCGGTCATCTCGCTCATCGCGGCGCTGCTCTCGTCGATCGCGATGCTCGGCGGCTGGGGCGGGCTGAGCGCTCCGGACGACACGGTCCTGCACGGCATGCTCGCCGTCGATCCCTTCGCCCTGTGCGTCAAGATCATCATCTTCGCCTTCACGCTGCTGGTCCTTGTGCTGTGGATGAGCACGACGCGCGGCTCGGTGCGCATCGCCGACGGGCCGGACTACGTCTGCCTCGTTCTCAGCGGCGCCCTGGGCATGAGCCTGATGGCGTCGGCGACGAATCTCCTCATGGTCTTCCTCGCCATCGAGGCGGCGTCCTTCCCCAGTTACGCCCTCGCCGGGTTCAACAAGCAGACCCGACGCAGCAGTGAGGCGAGCCTCAAGTACGTCCTCATCGGCGCGGTGGCATCGGCGCTCATGCTCTACGGACTGTCGATGCTCTACGGCTACTACGGCACGCTCGATCTCGTCCCGATCGCCCAGCGCCTCGCGGCCGAGGGAATGAGCGCCGGGCTGCTCATGGGCGTCTTCGGCCTGCTCATCGGCATCGGGTTCAAACTCTCCGCGGTACCGATTCACTTCTGGTGCCCCGACGTCTTCGAGGGCGCGTCGATCGAGATCACGACCTTCCTGAGCGTGGCCTCCAAGGCCGGGGCGATCGCCCTGCTCGTGCGCGTGATGATGACGCTGGGGCACTTCAGCAGCGGCGAGGAGGCCCGCAGCGTGCTCATCGGTATCGGCTCCTTCGTCGGCCTGGTCGGCGTCGTTACGGCGACGTGGGGCAACCTCGCCGCCTATTTCCAGACCAACGTCAAACGCCTGCTCGCCTATTCCTCCATCGCGCACGCGGGGTACATGATCATGCTCGCGGCGCTGCTCACGGCGTCGATGGACAACGCCCAGCCGGCCGACCTCGCCTACGCCCTGCTCTTCTACCTCATTGTCTACGCGTGCATGAATCTCGGCGCCTTCGCCGTCGCCGCGGTCGTCGCGAAAGAGACGGGCAGCGAATCGCTTGACGAATACGCGGGTCTCGGGCAGCGCAACGCCTTCCTCGCGGTCGCCTTCGGCTGCTTCCTCCTGAGCCTCTTCGGCATGCCGCTCACCGGCGGCTTCTGGGGCAAGGTCCGCTTCGGATTCGAGATGTGGGATGAGGGGATGTGGTGGCTCGTCGTCGCCCTCATCGTCAACACCGTCTTCAGCCTCTACTTCTACCTCAAGCCGATCATCATCATGGTGTGGAAGCAGCCGGTCAGTTCGCGGGTGCTCGCGGTCTCGCCGGCGATGTATGGCGTGGTGATCGTCGCGCTTGTGGGCGTCTTCGCCACGGGGCTGCTGCCCGACCGCGCCACGGCGTGGGCCCAGCGGAACTCGGACATGGTGTTCACGATGCCCTTACAGAGCGAGGCGGCGACGCCAGCAGTCGCGGAGGGTGAGCCGACGTCGATGGTCAGCAACACCGCTGCTGCGGAGGCGGGACGATGACTTCAGCGACCGACATCCAACTCGATGACGCCTTCATTGTCGTCCCCGACCCCGCTGCGCCTGACTACTCGCGCACCATCGGCCTTCTCAACGGACTCTACATCGCCGAGTCGCGGAGTTTCTTCCGCTACCTCGAATCGTGGGAGCCGTACACCGATGCCAAGACGATCCGCCTGCGCACGCTCTGCCGGCGGATGATGAAGACGAGTTTCGCGCACTCGGACCGGCTGGCGCACCTTATCGAGTCGCTCGGCGGAGTGACGATCACGGGGGCGTACTCCAAGGACAACAGCCACTCGAATTTCACGAGTTGGGCCAACCTGGTGCCCCGCTTCATCGAGACCAAGCAGGACATGATCGCCCGCGGCGAGGTGGTGCTCAACGCAATCGCCTCGCTGCCGGGCGGCTCGGACATTGCCCCCGCGCTGCGCGAGATGCTCGAAGAAAACCGCGCCGACCTCATCGCGCTGCAGGAATGGGCCGGGAAACTGGCGATCGGCTGAAGCGGCTGCGGCATACGATTGCCGCACATGCTTTCACCCATTCCCGAGATTCTTGAAGACCTTCGCCGCGGCCGCATGGTCATCCTCGTCGATGATGAGGACCGCGAAAACGAAGGCGATCTCGTCTGCGCCGCCGAACTCGTCACCCCTGAGATCATCCATTTCATGACGCGCCACACGCCGGGCTACCTCTGCCTGGCGCTCACCGGCGAAGACTGCGACCGACTCGAACTTCATCCCCAGACGGCGGTGAACACCTCGCTGCGCCACACCGCGATGGCCGTCTCCATCGACGGGCACCCCCGCCACGGCGTGGGCACGGGCATCTCCGCCTCCGACCGTGCCAGGACCGTCCGCATTGCCGTCGATCCGAACTCCGGCCCGGGCGATCTCGTCCGTCCCGGCCACATGGTCCCGCTTCGCGCCCGCGAGGGCGGCGTGCTGGTGCGCACGGGCCAGACGGAAGGCTCGGTCGATCTCATGCGCCTCGCGGGATTGCGCCCCGCGGCGGTGATCAGCGAGATCAGCCGCGACGACGGCGAGATGGCGCGCCTGCCCGACCTTGAACGCTTCGCCGCCGAGCACGATCTCAGGATCTGCTCGGTCGAGCAGATCATTCACCACCGCCTGGAGCGCGAGCGGCTCATTCACCGCATCGAGCCGGCGCAGGGCACACTCATCGAGACGGACCACGGCCCCTTCACCCTCTACGCGTTTCAGAGCGTCGTCGATCCGCTGCCGCACATCGCGCTGACGGCCGGCGGCGTCGGGTCGCTTGATGCATCCGGGCGCGTCGTTGAGCACACCGACCCGGTGCTCGTGCGAATGCACCGGCGCAACGTGCTCGGGGACATCTTCGGCGACCGCAGCCAGCCGACCAACCGCATCCTCGCGGCGTCGCTTCGATTGATTCAGGAAGAAGGTCGCGGGGCGCTCGTCTACCTGCGGCCCTCGGGTGTGGGCGAAGGACTGCTGGGACGGCTCCAGTCCCTCTCGACGGCCGCTGATCGCGCTTCGGATTCGCAGCCGAATCTGACGGACCCGCGCGGCGTGGGGGGCAAGGCGGTGCCGATGGATCGGCGCGACTTCGGCGTCGGCGGACAGATCCTCCGCGACCTCGGCCTCACCCGCCTGCGCATCCTGAGCAATCACCCCATGAAACTCCACGGCCTGAGCGCGTTCGGACTGGAGATCGCCGAAACGGTGCCGATATCGGGCGTCGAGCCGTGAGTCTCTTGCCGGAGCGGCCGCTCGTCGATCATCTGCCCTGCGCGTCGTGCCATTATGATCTGCACGGGCTCAAGACGTCGGGCCTGTGTCCCGAATGCGGCTGGCCAATCAACAAGACGCTCGAAGCGGGCGGGCTGGACTACAGGTGGCTGGTGGCGATCCACTCGGGGGTGCAGGCGCTGCTCGTGGCGCATTATGTGCTGCTCGGGTCGGCGGTTATGTGCTTTCTGCTGCCCATCGGCGTCTGCTTCTTCATCATCCTGATGCTCGGAGGGGCGGTGGAGTTGGGCACGCCCCATCCCAACGCGCCGGCGACGGATGTGCGGTCCAAGCGGCCGGCGCGCGTCATCGGTGCCGGAATGATCGCGTGCATGGCCGGCGTAATCCTGCTCGCTGGCGCTCCTGTCTTGGGCGCCTTATTCATCGCCTTGGGCATGGCATTGCTCGCGATCGGCAAGGTGTTGCTCTGGCGTCACTTCGCCAACCTCATGGAGAATCGCTTCAGCCGTGCCGCCGCACGCGGAGGAGTCACACTGGCGTGGGCGTATGGCGTGTTTGCGTCACTGTTGATCTTCGGGCTGGGCGTGTACTTCTGGCCCGGCGGGTACAACGGCGGCGACATTGGATCAGGGCTGCTTGTCTTCGGTGTTGTACTCTGGGGTCTTGCTTCCGGCGGGGCGATCATCACGCTGCATATCGCCAGCAAGGTCCTGCGAGAGGCGATGGGCATCTCGCGCTCCCTGGAGCGGACCGGCGAGCGGCATGTGGTGAAGGAGAAGGTCGGGCGGATCGTCAAGGAGCGGACGTCGGCGGCGATTCCGCGCGATCATTCTGACGAGTGAAGACCGGCGGGAGCATCACGCCGCATTCGGGGCAGCGTGGAGTCGTCAGCGCTTCGAGCCGGTAGCCGCATCCGGGGCAGATCGACTGAGGCATCGGAACAATGAACCGCGCGATCCAGCGATCGAACAACCAAAGAGGTACGGCAGGCGCCGCAAACGCAAGCGAATACGCCATGCCGGACCACCACCATTCACGAGTGAACAGGCTCTGGGCGACCCAGACGGCAAGGAAGATGGTGCTCGTCGTCATGAGATAGAGGGCGGTGTACCGCAGGCGGCGGCGGCACGCATGACGCTTTTCCATGATGGCGCCTGTCGTCGGAATCATCTTGTCTCCTTTCACGCCTGGCCGCCGGCTGCCCCGAAGATCGCATGGACTCTAGGCGGAGCGAAGCCCCCCGGAATGACTTGAGGACGCCTTGCGCAGCCGTCTATTCCGCGGGTGGTGCAAGAGCGCGCCCGATGCCAACCGTGGGGTAACGTTGCAGGTGGAGGCCGGACAACCACATCTCCGATAGTGAAGTCATGTGTCACGAGCCGCCTCCCCGCGTCTCCATCCTCATTCCCAACTTCAACAACGGCCGGGCGTCGTCTCGCTCCGGCCAGCGCGACTTCATCGCCGACCTTCTTCACTCCCTCCATGAGACATTGCGCGATGAGACGACCCCCTTCGAGGTGCTCGCCTTCGACGACGGTTCGACGGATGACAGCATTGACACCCTGCGCGAATGGGCGGCGAAGCGCACCTGGCCCGACGGCCGGCCGTTTCTCACGCTGACCGAGGCCCCGCACTGCGGCGTCCTCGCCATCACCGCCAACAAACTCAGCGCCGCGGCGCGCGGCGAGTACCTCGCCCGCCTCGACGGCGACATCATCTGCCTCACGTCCAACTGGGTCAGTCGCTTGTGCGCGATCTTCGATCAGGGGCCGCCGAGCCTAGGCATCATCGGCCCCAAGCAACTCAACGTGCACGGGCTCATCCACGAGTTCGGCGACTGGCTGCTGCATCCCAACGGCTACCACCACAACGGCCACGGCCTGCCGCGTGAAGCCGCGACCTGCGCGCAGGAAGTCGATGACACCATGGGCTGCTTCTACTGCTGCCGCAAACGCGTGTGGGAAGAGATCGGCGGCTATGACGAGACGTTTCTGCGCGGCCAGACGGTGGACTTCGGCGTGCGGGCGCGACTGGCGGGCTGGCGCTGCTGGGCCGTGCCCGACATCGAGTACATCCACGCCCACTCCGAGCGCGGTGACCGGCAGACAACGGCCGATTCGAGCGCGGGGTTGCAGAAGTCCATCGACCGTTTCGAGGAGAAGTGGGGTTTCAGCCGCCTTGCGCCCGACCTGGACTATGTGCGTGAGAAGTTCGCCGGCACGCCGCTGCTGTGGAACCCGAAGTGGTTCGGCACCAGCACGCGCGTCTCTTCCGCGTCCCATGCCCCAAGCCCCAGACCCCAAGCCCCAATGATCTCCCCCGACCACACCGACTGGAAGCGCTACCGCTCCGACGCGGGATTGCGCGCGGCGATCGAGTTGCGCATCAAGGTTTCGCTTGATGTAGTCAAGCAGGTCGGGCCGCGCCGCCTCGCCGTTCACGTCGGCAGCGACTGCGGCGTCATCGGCCATCTCCTTGCGACACAGGGTCTGTCCTATCTCGGCCTCGACGAGTGCGAGGCGATGGTCCACCTCGCGCGAGCCATGACGCAGCGCGAGACGTACCCCGGCACCCGGCCGCAGTTCGAGGTCATCACCAATCGCCGCTGCCTGCCTGTCGATGATGAGAGCGCCGACCTTGTGCTGCTCTTCGACGTGGTCGAGCGCCATCCGAACCCCGTCGGGCTGTTCAATGAAGTCGCCCGCATCCTTGCGCCGGGCGGGATCGTCATCGTCGTCTCGAAGCGCGCCCAGCCGGCGCTCGAAGACATGACCGACCTCGAGCACCGCTCTACGTTTCACCAGTTGGCGACGCAGATGCTCCTGACGGGCGCCTTCAAGGCGATCATCGACGCCAAGCGCGATGACCCCTCGCGCGAGATTCTCATCGCCATGCAGCGCCTGCCGCGCGAACAGTGGGCCCGCCGGGTGGTTTCGAGGGATGATGCCTCTCGGGGGCACGCGCCTCAGCGGGCCGGCGGCGTGCCGGCAGCGGTGTAGCGGAAGGTGCGACTGCCGCGGTCGAACGTCCCCGCCCCGCCGTCCAGCGCCCACGCCGCCGCCATGACGTCGAACTGCAGGGCCGCGACCGCATCGCTCCACGGACAGAGCGGCTCAACGAGCGCGGCATAGTCGGGCAGGAAGCGCTCGATGAGCCAGGCGCGTTCGAGCAGAGCGGCGCCCGTCTCGGTTGAAGGCGCGGTGAGCACGGCCTGGGCCGCCGGCACATCGCCGGCGGCGAGCAGCGCCATGAGGGCACTGAGACGGTGGCGGGCTTCGCCGGCCTCGAGTACGCGCCACGCGTATCCCGAAAGCGCCTCGGGCGTCTGCCCCGCCATGTGCAGCGCCAGCCGAGCATGAGTGCGGAACGACTCATCCCGGCTCGCCTCGTACGCCTGGTGCAGCGGCCCGGGAGCCTCGCCGCACAGCGCCAGCAGCATCGCTCCGGCGGATCGCACCTCGTCCGAGGCGCTCTCGATCCACTCCCTTCCCCGGCGCGCCGCGTCTTCGCGCTTCAGCAGCCGCTCCGCGAGCAGCACCGCGGCCCAGACACTGCCGTCCTCCGCGACGGGATCTTCGAGCAGCCGGTCCGCATTTCCGCGCCCGCGGCGCCACGCCGCCCAGCGCGCCAGGGCCGCATCGGTGTCATCGGCCGCGGCGGCGCCGAGCCAGGCGCGCTGCGGGGCAGGCAGTTGTTCGATCCCCTTCCCCCATCGCTCGGCCAGGTGGAGCGCCGCCGCTCGGTGGCCGTCGGTCGCGAGGGTTTCGAGCCGCTGTTGCGCCGCCTCATCATCACTGCGCGAGAGCAGCCAGGGCAGGACGATGGTCGGCCAGGGCGACTCGCCGCACGCCTTGAGCAACGGCGACGCATCGCGCGGATTGGTCACGCCGGCCGCCCACAGCATCGCCTCGGCGACGCGCGGCTCCTCGCCCCTCCACACCGCCGCATATCCGGACACCGGCCGCAGATGCCCGAGCAACAACCACGCCAGGCGGCGCACGCGTGCATCTTCATCTTCCCGCGCCCCGGCCGCGATCGGCTCGAACGCACGTGTCTCCCACCGCCTCGCCGCCTCGCGCAGCGAACGCAGCCGGATCGACGCATCATGCGGCCAGGCGAGCAGACGTCGCCACAGTTCGACGGCGTTGGCGTCATCGGGCGGCACCGGAGCCGCGGCGAGTTCGTCGAGCACGCTCTGCGCCGCTTCGCCGTCCTGTGAATCGAGAATGAGTTCGAGCCGCCGCCTCCAGAGGCTCGTCGAGATTGTGGGCAATTGCCAGAGTCCGGCCTGCCGCAGCAGGGAAGCGACGTCGATGAAGGTCGCTTCGTCCCGGGTCGATTCGAGCCGAGCGATGATCCTCGACGAGCAGGAAGGCCGCAGCAGGACGCGCGGCGGCGGGGCGCCGGCGGGCTCCTCGCTCCACCAGAGCACCGCGCGGCTTCGCTGCTCCGGCGCCGCGCTGAACAGTCGCCGCAGCATCCACTCGCGTTCGATCATCGGCCAGAGGAGAACGCCGAGGAGCGCGCCCAAGAGGAGCGCCCCGCCGAAACTGAGCAGGCGCCGCCGCTTCATGAGCAGCGCCGCAGCGCCGCGGGCAGAAGGTAGTCGGCGATGCAGCGGCAGAGGCGCTCGCTGAGGCGCTCAAACTCCGGCATTCCACGGCGCGTGGCGGCCATGATCTCCTCGTGCGACACGCCGGCAGCGCGGCGCTGCGCGGACCGGGACTGCGACCATTGCTCCACTGCGGCCGCGTCGGCCTCGATGTGCTGCTGGAAGCCATATGTCCGCACCCCCGCGCGCCACGCCAACGTGCGGCACGCCGGCGTGCCCGCGAGCGGCGCCGCCCCCGCCGGCAATTTCGATACCTGCTCGCTCTGCCACACCAGCGTCATGAACCGCCACGGCTGGCCGGTCAGAACCGGGTCGATCGTGCCGGGGAAGGTCAGTTTCCCTTCGCGCCAGCCGATCTCGACCCGGCCGCCTTCCAGCGGTGCGATGGCGCCGCCCAGCGCCGCCGCGAGGATCAGGCTGCCGCTCCCGATGCCGATGACCGGCAGGTCGCGTGCATGCGCCGCCTTGAGCAGCGACGCCTCCGCCCCGCGCCACGCCTGCCGGGCGAGGTCGGCCAGCGCGGCGGGGGCGTCGAGGCTCACCACCGCCTCGACGTCGTCGAGATCGGCAGGCGGGGTCTCGCCCGCCCACAACCGCCGCACGTTGAGCCGGTGACCGTACTGGACGAGCACGCGGCCCAGACGCCCCGGCCCGCACTGTTCATCATGCTCGAAAACGAGAATGCTCATGACGCCCTCTCCCGTTGGATGCCGCAGCGCAGCGTACGGCGCCTGCCCTCCGGCGGCAAGCCCTGTCTCGCAACAGGCTGAAGAGCCGCCTCGGCCGACCTATCCTTTCCTTCCACAGTTCGGACCCGCACACCACGGTTCAACACGAGGAAAGAAAGGACCACCCCGATGAAGACCCGCAACTGGCTCATTACGGCGGCCGTCGGCGCCTGCTGCACCGGCGCCATGGCCGCGGTCGCACTTCTCGACACCGTTGACTATTCCGTCATCCCGATTCCGTTCTCGCGCATTCACCACAACCTGACCAACAGCGGCACCAGCCTTGCCCGCGCCATCGAAATCGCCCAGGAGGCGACCGGCGGCGTCGCGGCCGACGCCAGCGTGGACCTGCTCGGCGAGGAAATGCTCTTTCAGGTGAGCACCTACACCGCGGAGAAGGGCTGGAAGGTCATCATCGGCCCCGATGGCGCCGTCAAGGAGCAGAAGGAACTCACCGACGTCCCCGGCGAGAAGGTGACGGGCGACTGGGTCGTGCTTGACTCCGGCCTGCGCTACTTCGAACTCAAGGAGGGTGAAGGGCCCCAGCCGCCGAGCAACACCGCCATGGTCAAGGTCCACTACACCGGCTGGACGGTGGACGGCAAGAAGTTCGACAGCAGCGTCGATCGCGGCGAGCCCGCCGTCTTCCCCCTCAACGGCGTCATCGCCGGCTGGACCGAGGGCGTCGGCTCCATGAAGGTCGGCGGCAAGCGCAAACTCATCATCCCCTACAAACTCGCCTACGGCGAATTCGGCCGCCCCGGCGCCATCCCCCAGCGCGCCACGCTCATCTTCGACGTCGAACTCCTCGAAATCGTCGAGTGACCCCGGAGCATGGGCGTCCCGCCCGTCGAACAACGGAGCATGGGCGTCCCGCCCGTCGCACAACGGAGCATGGACGTCCCGCCCGGCTGAATACAATCAACCACTCTCCAACGCCGCGAGCCTTCTCGCGGCGTTGTGCATTCCTGTCCAGTCCATGTGAGCCGTATTCGTCGATCAGGCGCGAAGCGCACGCACGACCTGGATAAGCCAGAGCAGCAGCGGCAACAGGATGCCCCAGCCAACAACCGTGAACAGGAACAGACCGATCAGGGCGAGATGCGACATGCGCGAGAATGGAACGTGAAACGTGCTCTCATCCCCCGGATCGAAGGGGCGGCCGCACTCCGGGCAGCGAGGCTCGGTCAGGTGCCGCAGATCGTACCCGCAGTCCAGGCAGTGCACGGGAGATGGTACACGCCAGATGAGAGCGGGCACGGCGCGCTGTTTGGGAGCAGCTCTTGCTCCTGCTCCAGATCGTTAAATGGGCTTCGCCGCTCACCAGCCTTCGCGCCGCGTTCCCCATCGCGTGCTTCTGCATCCAACTCACCTGTTCACACGTGGGGCACGATTGCACTTTCGCCGCGATTCGCTCCGCAGAGCCTCCGCGTCGCGGCTAACCAATTCCTCGGTGCCTCGATGGCTTGATGCCTGCGCTGCTCCACGCTCGCGGGTGAGACTGGTCAGTGATCGGGGCCCCGAGGCCCTCCCCCGTTCACGTCGCGGCGGCGTGCATGACTTCGCGGACGGTGGTGATCCCTGCACGGGCCTTGGCGAGGCCGTCTTCGATGAGACGGATGAGGAGGTTGTCCTTCCTGGCCCGCTCGGTGATGCGCGCGGCGTTTTCGTGGGCCATGATCATCTCGCGGATGTCGTTGCTTACGGTGAAGA
>JBDIVQ010000080.1:0-18357 GCA_039794345.1 Phycisphaerae bacterium
CCCGTGCTCACGCGTGGGGCTCGGTTCCGATCATCGCGAAGCGATGAACCGAGCCCCGACCGTAAGGGAGGGTCTTCGCCGAACACCAGTCTTCGCGGTTGCACTCGGCAACGATGCCGCAGCGCTCCCCCACCTTGCCCGCCGCACACGCCCCGACCACTCCACATCCCACACCCGTGCTGACGCGTGGGGCTCGGTTCCGATCATCGCGAAGCGATGAACCGAGCCCCGACCGTAAGGGAGGGTCTTCGCTGAGCACCGGCCTTCGCCGATCGACCCGGCAATACGCACGCTCAGACCTCTCCAGTGATCGAGTGCTGCTCCCCCCCCGCCCGTCCAACACCCGTGCTGACGCGTGGGGCTCGGTTCTGCGCTCTGCTTACACTTCTCCGGCATGCCTTTTCTTCGAACGCAACTTCGCCGAGGGGCGCGGCGGGGCAGGGCAGGTGCGACCCGGGAACCGGCGATCGGCGGCGGCGCATGACCTGGCGCGAGTGGAAAGACTGCCGGCGCTGCCCGGAGTGCGGGCGCGTCGTAGAGTCACCGGTACTTTCGAGCGGCTTGGGAGAGGCGGCGGATGCAGTTGCACGCCCTTGACATCGTCATCAACCGCGGCGAGCGCGAGGCGGTGCGCGAACTGGTGGCCGAGCATGAGCCCGTCTCGATGTGGGACGGCGATTCCTCCGAGGATCTCTGCTGGCTGCGCGTCCTCATCAACGCCGAGCGGACTCAGGCGCTGCTCGACGCCCTCGGCGAGCGGTTTGCCGCCAACGAGCGGTTTCGCGTCGTTCTCGTGTCGATCAAGGCAACGCTGCCGAAACTCGAGGAGGAAAAGGCCACTAGTGAACTGTCCGAGAAGGACAAGAGGGAAGCGGCGTCCAATTCGTCGCGCATCAGCCGCGAGGAGTTGTACCAGGATCTCACCGCCGGCACGGATGTGAATGTCATCTACATCACCGCGGTGGCGCTTTCGGCGCTGGTGGCGGCGATCGGACTGATGCGCAACGACGTGGCGATCATCATCGGGGCGATGGTGATCGCGCCGCTGCTCAAGCCCAACGTGGCGCTGGGGCTGGCGACGACGCTGGGCGACGCCGCGCTGGCCTGGCGGGCTTTGCGCACCAGTTTCGTGGGAATCGCGACGGCGGCGGGAGTCTCGCTGCTCGTGGGGGCGCTGTTCTCGATCGATCCCGACACGCCCGCCATTGCGCAGCGGAGCACCGTCGGCGCCGGCGACATCGCGCTGGCCCTCGCCGCCGGCGCCGCCGGAGCGATCGCGATGACCAGCGGCGTTCCGGCCGCGCTCATCGGCGTGATGGTCGCCGTCGCCCTGCTCCCCCCTCTCGTGGTCGCCATGCTTCACTGCACCGAGGGACGCTGGGAATCAGCCGGCGGAGCGGGGATGCTGCTCATCGTCAATGTGATCTGCGTCAATCTGGCGTGCGTAGCGACCTTTGCCCTGCGCGGCATTCGGCCTCGCGCCTGGTACGAGGCCGACCGCGCCCGCCGGGCCACGCGCCTGGCCGTTGCCTTCTGGCTGGCCGCGCTGGCCGCCCTGGCGGGTTCCATTTACCTCATCAAGTGGCTCGACGTGGCTGAGCACGATCTCGATTCGCCCGGTGACGTGGCCCAACCCTGACGCATCAAAGCAGCGTGATTGCTCCCTCGAAATCCGACGCGCCCCTGGCCCGGGTCTCCTTACCTGGTGTTATCTTGCGCAAACCTTTCTGCGCCGTCCCTCGTAGCATCTCAAACCGGGCGCGAGAGTACCAACCGATGCAGACGATGCAGTGCATGGAGGTGTGGGGCGGCAACGGACTGGTGGACAGCGGCGTGTCCATGGCCGGCCTCGACGCCTGGGTCTTCAGCCGGCCCTACGGCCACAGCGAGACGGGCGGCGACGTTCACTACGTCTCCTCCTGCGCCACCGGGCGCATCACCCGCCTGCTCGTCGCCGACGTGAGCGGGCACGGGGCCGAAGTCGCGGACATCGCGGCCGGCCTGCGCCGCCTGATGCGCCGCTTCATCAACTACATCGATCAGGGCGCCTTCGTGCGCGAGATGAACGGGCAGTTCAGCGCCCTGTCGCAGTCGGGGCGTTTCGCCACGGCGCTGGTGACGACCTTTTTCGCGCCGACGAATGAAGTGTCGGTGTGCAACGCCGGCCACCCGCCCCCGCTGCACTACAGCGGTAAGAAGCGGACGTGGGCGGTGCTCGAATCCGCATCGCGCGAAGCCGCGGGCGGGGCCAACATCCCCCTGGGCATCGCCGACCTCGGCGACTACGAGCAGTTCGGCGTGCGCCTGGCCGTCGGCGATCTCGTCCTGTGCTACACCGATTCGCTCATCGAGTCGCGCGCGGCCGACGGATCGATGCTCGGCGTGAAAGGTCTGCTCGAGATCGCGCGCAGCATCGAGGCGTCAAACCCCACCGAATTCGTCCACGCCCTGCTTGCGGCCGTCGCGAATCGGCACGAAGGCAACCTCGACGGCGACGACGTGACGGTCCTGCTCTTCCGCCCCAACGGCATGTCGCCGCGCGTGCCGATCCGCGACCGTCTGCTGGCCCCGCTTCGCATCATGAAGTCGATGGCGCGGTCGGCGTTGCGCGGGGGAGGAGACGGCGGCTTTCCCGAGATCAGCGTCCCCGCGATCGGCGGCGCCCTCCTCAGCCGCTTCAACCGCCGCACCGGCAT
This sequence comes from Phycisphaerae bacterium, assembly GCA_039794345.1. Classification (GTDB taxonomy): domain Bacteria; phylum Planctomycetota; class Phycisphaerae; order Phycisphaerales; family UBA5793; genus UBA5793. The sequence continues at coordinate 2,697 of JBDIVQ010000080.1, forward strand.
CACCCGCGACCAGTGAGATCCGCCGCGGCCGATGGCGGCGACCGGCGGCCCTCGAGCCGACTTCGCCATCCGCATGACGGGAATCTCGCTGCAGCATCGGTTCAGGGGGCAGCGCCGGCAGCGCCCGCCACCGGCGTCGGGGGATTTGCGCGATTCCATCGGAATTCATCGACCACTTCCGCACCGCTTTGCGAGGATCATGGCGAGGGTCAGCGGCGGTCGGAGCGCTCCGGCGGCGGACCCGCAAAGAAAGGAAGATGACTCATGAATCGGCAGATCGGCTCACTCCTCGTGGCGGCAGGCGTGGCGGCCTGGGCAACGGCGGCACTGGCTCAGCAGATCCCCACCCGCGCCCAGCTCAACACCATTCTCGGCGGGAACCAGATCCTCGAAGACTTCGAGTCCTTCAACGTCGCGAGCGGCTCGGCGGTCAACCTCAACGTCTTCATTCTCGACTCGACGACCATCGCCAACTCGCAGGGACCCGGCCTCGTGGAGCCTTGCGCCCGCTACGTCGATCCCTCGAGCGTGCAGTTGCAGTGGAACGGAGCGAACTACTTCAGCCTGCCCACCAAGACTCTCATGGGCAACGGGTCGATCCCGATGTTCGAGATCGAGTACCCCGCCCCCGGCGTGCACGCGATGGGCGTGGACGTGTACGGCTTCGCGGGATTCGGCTATGCCGGTGCGGCGGCCTTCTTCGACGTCAACGGCGGCTTCCTCGGCAGTTTTCCGATCACCGTTCCCGGCGGCAACGCCCCCGTCTTCGTCGGCTGGCAGCACAATGCACCCGTCGGCATCGGGAAGGTTCAGATCCGCGGAAGCAGCGGCTGGTCCTGGAGCCCGATCGTCGATGACCACGGCTACGGTCGAACGGGGGGCAGCCTGCGCGTCACCGGCGTCTGCCCCGGCCCGATCACCGTCTCGTGGGCTGGGGCCACGCCCAGCCGGCCGATGCGGATTCTCTTCTGCAACACGACCGGCAACTGCGTGGTGCCCACCGGCCCGTGCCAGGGCACGCAACTGGGTCTCGGACCGTGCGGCGGCGTCATCTCCGTCTTCACCGGAAACACCGGTCCGCTCGGCAGCGGCAATCTGAACGCCAGCGCCGGCCCGGCCGCCTGCCTCCGCTGGCTGCAGATGATCGTCGTCGAACCGCCCGGCAACTGCCCCGCGTGCAGCACGACCAACGTCGCGCAGATTCCCTGAGTTCATCCCCAGCGCGGAGAGGAGAAGGATGAAGCGCAGCGCCCCTCCCGATCGGGAGGGGCGCCGCCGTTTTCGCCCGCACGGGGACTGATCACGGTTGCGCCGTCGGCACCTCGGCCGTCTTCACCGGCAGGTGGGTCTCGATGCGGTCAAGAATGAGGCGTGAGAGCGCCTCGTCGCCGAACGTCCCGACGCGGATGCGGATGCGCGAGAGCATCGTGGTGTCCTTGGAGAGGCGGATGCGGACCTCGCGCCCGCCCTGCGTGTGCGCGAGGATGCGGGCCTCGACGTCGCTGCGGTCGCGCTGCGAGACGACAAAGCCGAGGCGCTCCATCGCCGTGAGCGAGGCGTCCCACGACTGATCGAGGGTGGCCTGTTCGATGGCTTCGAGTTCGCCCACGACTTGCGAGTAGTCGGCGCTGGGCACGGCGGGCCGGCTCGTTTCGCAGGCACTCAGCGGCGCGAGCAGCAGCGCCGGCGCCAGGAGGGCGACCCTTCGAAGAGACGCACGCAACGAACGGATGGGGTGGTTCATCATGTCGTAAATGTACGGCGGCCGACGGGCGCGGAAAACCCGACCTCACCGGCACGCCCCATCGAGGGAGGCCAGCAGATCGGGAAGACGGTCGGCGAACTGGCCGCGCGGCATCGCCTCCGACACGCCCGCCGCCCGCGCCGCCTCGAACGCCGCGAGGTTGACGTGCGGCCCGAAGGCGAGCGTGTGCAGCGGTGGATCACGGCGGGCCGCGGCGGCGATCAACTCAAGGGCCACCTCGCCCACTTCGAGATCGACAATCAGGGCGCCGGCGGCCTGCTCCGCGAGCAGCGCGTGCAGGCGATCGACACTCCGGACCGGCCTGGTGGCGACGCCGATCGCTTCACCCGTCGAACGGATGCGCGTCGCGAAGATGAGATCGGCGCAGCAGTAGAGGATCACGTGGAATCGTAGCGAAGCGCCGGGAATCGAGCGCGTGGAGCAGGTGAACGGGGAGAGCACAGCGCTCACTCCGGCCTTCCGCCGCACAGCGCCGGCAGGCGCGGGCTGCTGGCGAAGCGAATCACTCCGATCATCAAGGAGCCCGCCCCGAGGATTAGACCCGTCCCTCCTTTACCCCCCTGCTTTTCAGGGCGGAAAAATACACCCGTCCCTGTTCTCCGTTCTCTTTGTCCGGGGCGTCCTCCGCGTCGTGCGACTTAAGACGCCAAACTTCGCTGGTCAGAGCCGCCGCCACGGGAAACCGTCGGGAATGAGATGGTCGATGCCATGCAGGTATCCCACCAGCCAGCAGAAGGCGTCCACGAGGCGCGGGCCCGGGCGGCTGAACATTGCCCGGCCGTCCACGAGCGCCACGCGTCCGCCGCGCACGGCGCGGAGACTCGACCACCACTCGGCGCGCCTGAGCGGCTCAAGTTCGCGCTGCGTCCAATCGAGGTCAGCCCCGCAGGGCGCGATGATGAGATGGTCCGGATCGCACGCCGCGAGTTCATCCGGCGAGACGACGCGGCTCGGCCGGCCCGGGGCGTTGAGAGGATGCTCCGCCCCCGCCGCCTCGACGAGTCGGGGCGTCCAGTGTCCGCCGACAAACAGCGGCTCGATCCACTCGATCACGACCGCCGTCCGCCCCGCCGTAAACGCGTTGACGTGATCCCGGGCCGTGAAGTAGCGCTCGCGCAGCGCCACGACGGCGCGTGCTGCGGCATCGCCGCGGTCGATCGCCTCGCCGAGCCGGAGCAGGTCGTCAAACACGTCCTCCAGGCTCGCGGGGTTGAACGTGAGAATGCGCGGCGGAGGCGCGAGGGTCGATGCGACCTGCTCAACGCGGCGCAGGTCGATGGAGCAGACTTGGCAGAGGTTCTGGGTGAGGATGAGATCGGGCCGCACCGCCGCGAGGCGCGCCTCGTCGAGGAGGTACAACCCCGCGCCCGAGGCGAGGGCGGCGCGCACGGCGGCGTCGATCGCCGTGCTCCCCGCCGAGGAGTCGATCCGCTGGGCCGTGAGCGCCGGCACACGCTCGACGCCCGGCGGGTGATCGCACTCGTGGCTGCGGCCCACGAGCCGGTCGATCGCGCCGAGGGCGCCGAGCATTTCGGTCGCGGCGGGAAGGAGGCTGACAATGCGCATCCGGGTGGATCCTAGACGCGGCGGCCGCTTGCAAGACCGGTGCGGCGCGGCTACAACCACCCCGGCAACGCGTCCCCCAACCGGTCGGAGGAAGTCATGACCGCCCAATCCCACAGCGCCGCGACGGACATCAAGTCGATCCTCAATGAGAAGCGCCTCTTCGCGCCGCCGCGGGAGTTCGCCGCCGCCGCGCACATCCAGTCGCTCGAGCAGTATCGCACCATGCACCGGCGCTCGATGGAGGATCCCGAGGGCTTCTGGGCCGAGGCGGCGCGCCAACTCACCTGGTTCAAGCCCTTCACCAAGGTGCTCGACTGGAAACTGCCCGATGCGCGGTGGTTCGACGGCGGGCAACTCAATGCCTCCTTCAACTGCATCGACCGGCAGATCGAAGCGGGGCACGGCGGCGACACCGCCATCATCTGGGAAGGCGAACCGATGGGTCCGGACGGCGAGCCGGAAATCCGCCGCCTCACCTACGACGACCTCGAGTACGAAGTCGCCAAACTCGCCAACGTGCTCGACGGCCTGGGGGTGAACAAAGGCGAAGTCGTGACGATCTACATGGGCATGGTGCCCGAACTGGCCATCGCCGTCCTCGCCTGCGCGCGGATCGGGGCGCCGCACTCGGTGATCTTCGGGGGCTTCAGCGCCACCGCCATTGCCGACCGCGTGACCGACGCCAAGAGCAAAGTCATCATCACCTGCGACGGCGCGTGGAGGCGCGGCAAGATCGTCCCCCTCAAGGACAACGTCGATGAGGCGATGGAACTCGCCAGCGGCGTCGTCACCCACACCATCGTCCTGAAGCGCTGCGGCAACAGAGTCAACATGGTCGAGGGGCGCGACCACGACTGGCACGAGATGATGGAGCGAGCCGAGCCTGACCGCGACCCCACGCCCATGAATGCCGAAGACCTGCTCTTCATCCTCTACACCTCGGGCACGACCGGCAAGCCCAAGGGGATCATGCACACAACCGGCGGCTACACCGTCTACACCCACTTCACCGCGAAGTACGTCTTCGACCTCAAGCCCGATCAGAATCAGGTCTACTGGTGCACCGCCGACGTCGGCTGGGTCACGGGCCACTCTTACATCATCTACGGCATTCTTCCCAACCGCGTCCCGACGCTCATGTACGAGGGCGCGCCGAACCACCCGGGGCCGGACCGCTTCTGGGACATCATCGAACGGCACAAGGTCACGCAGTTCTACACGGCGCCGACGGCGATCCGCGCCTTCATGAAGTGGGGCGAGGAGCATCCGGGCAGGCACGACCTCTCCTCCCTGCGCCTCCTCGGCACGGTCGGCGAGCCGATCAACCCGGAAGCGTGGATGTGGTACCACCGCGTCATCGGCGGCGAACGCTGCCCCATCGTCGATACCTGGTGGCAGACGGAAACAGGAGGGATTCTCATCACCCCCCTGCCGGGCGCCATTCCGACCAAGCCGGGATCATGCACGCTGCCGTTCTTCGGCATCGACGCCGCGATCGTCGATGAGCAGGGACGCGAGAAGCCCGCGAACACCGGGGGGCTTCTCGCCATCCGCAAGCCCTGGCCCGGCATGCTGCGCGGCATCTACGGCGACCGCAGGCGGTTCGTCGAGACGTACTTCTCACGCATCCCGGGCATGTACTTCCCCGCTGACGGCGCGCGCCGCGACGAGGAGGGCTACTTCTGGATCATGGGGCGCGTGGATGACGTCATCAACGTCGCCGGACACCGCCTCGGAACGATGGAGGTGGAGAGCGCGCTCGTCTCCCATCCCTCGGTCGCCGAGGCGGCCGTCGTCGCCATGCCGCACGAGATCAAGGGGCAGGGGATCGCGGCCTTCGTGACCCTCAAGGCGGGGCAGACGCCCAGCGAGAGCCTGCGGACGGAACTGGTCAATCACGTGGGGCACGAGATCGGCCACATCGCCAAGCCCGACCAGTTGCGCTTCACCGATGCCCTGCCCAAGACGCGCTCGGGCAAGATCATGCGCCGCCTGCTGCGCGAGATCGCCGAGGGCCACGACCCGCGCGGCGACACCACGACGCTCGAAGACTTCTCGGTGCTCGCAAAGTTGCGCGAAAACGAAGAGAGTTAAGCAGCGCAGAAGCGCCCGAAACCCCGCCTTCCAAAGCCCCGGCTCTCCGAGCCGGGGAGGATACGTTCCGACATTATTGGCGTCGTGCCTTGATCCGCGACCACACCACGGCGCCCTCCGCTTCGTGCGCGCCGATGTATCGCACGACCTGCAACTGGTGGGTGCGGTCTCGAATGGGTTGACACCTGGGTTTGGGCGCCCAAAGGCCGCCATCCGATTTCGTTCCCGGCTCGGGAGAGCCAGGGCTTTGGCGAGACGTCTTCTTGACCCGTCGCGAGGACCATGAATGAGCCTTGCCGAGGATGTAACGAGGGATGGGATCGAGATCGTCTCCGCGCGAATGCGCTTCGCAGAAGCCTGCCGGGGGCCTCGCGAGTGTGTTGCGCGAGCCATCGAGCGGCGTGAATCGCGCGAGAAGGTGGTAATGTCGGGTCGCCACTGGGAGATCGATGACTTCAACCTGTTAATGCTCCAACGCTTCAACGATCGTTAGACATACGACCGATCGCTGCTCCGGGCCAAGCACGATGGGCGCACGCTTCATGAGTTTCTGCGACTCGCGCTGCACCTGTAAATGAGCGCCGGAGGCCGGCGGCCGCTTGCAGTCGCCCTCGACGTGTTCGCGATGATGCCGGGCCCGCCAGCCGCGCGAATCGCCCCGCAGCCAGGAGCCATGCGTCGTGCCGATGCAATGGTACCAGTTGTTCCAGGGGCGCACGCGACAGCCCTCGTTGAACACGGACAACACCATAAAGCCCCGGCACTCCTGTGCCGGGGGGGAAAGGCCACGGGGACAGTAGTTCATCCTGCCCGGCTCGGAGAGCCGGGGCTTTGCGCGGGGCTCGTGCTAATTCGCAGAGTCGTGCTCTGTCTCACCCGCTGGCGGCGAGACGGCGCAGTTGGGCGCGCTGGCACGCCATGCTGATCTGCTGACAGCCCTTGCGCAGGTTGCTCTCGCCGTTGCGCTCGTCCATGCAATGCAGGCCGTAGCGGTAGCGCCCGCCGGGCAGTTCCTTGACGCTCTGAACCACGGCGCGCCCCTTGAACTCCTTGCCTTCGTGTCGAAGCACCGCGGCAATCACATCACTGATCTTGTAACTCGACTTGGCGACCATTGCGAATCCCGTGGCGCTTACGTCCATGAGCGGGCAGTTCTTTTCGATGCCCAGGTCGCCTGTGATGTTCGCCACGACGGTGCAGACTCGGAAGGAATCGCGGCTTTCGGCGGAAACGGGCTGGCCGACGAGGCGGCAGCCGAACACCGGACCGCCGTTCTTCGCCCCCGGCGCGGCGAGTTGCGAGGCGTCCCCTTCGTCGCAGCCGGTGCGAGGATCATGCACCGCGAGCACGCGGCCCGACTGCTTCGTGAACTGCCGGTTGAGATCGAAGAAGATGATCACCGTGGCGCCGGCGCTGATGGGCAGGTCGCCGCCCGAGAGCTGGATCGAGAAGACCTCGCCGTTCACGGCCAGGACGGTGGCGGGATGGAGGATGCGCTTGTCGGCATCCCGGCCGCAGGTGACAAAAACCTCAGCGCCTTTCGACAGCATGGTCGCAGCCCCTTTAGTTTTGCACTCTTCGGAGACATCAGAATCCGGACCACCATGTCAGGTCGGCACAATCGCGCCCCGACTGAACCGAAAACTCCGGAACCCGCCTCATCAAGTTTTCGGCCCGAACGGACGAGCGCCTTATCCGACATCCCGCTCAGCGGTCGCCCCGCAGCGCCAGGATGAGTTCCACCTTGCCGATCTGCTCATCCAGACACCGGGCAATCTCCACCGCGGTGCGCCCGCGATCGGCCAGTTCGTAGACGCTGGCGCTGAGCGGATCCGGGGGAAGGGCCCTGCCGCGCTCGGGCACCGCGAACACTTCGACGGCCGGGACCTCCTCCCCGAGCGCTCCCGGCTCCGTCGAGCGCGTCGATTCGGCGGCTGCGACCTTTCGCGGCCGCTCGCTCAGGGCCGTCCGCGTGGGGCTGATCGAGGCGCCGACGCGCTCGTCAAGGGCATCTTCGAGTTGCCGGATGCGCTCATCGGCCTGCCGCAGCAGGACTTCCAGGCTTCGCGTTCGGGTATCAAGTTCGCGGATGAGCAGCCGCACCGACTCGTGCGCGGCCACGATCTGGGAGTCGTCGATGGCCGCGAGATGAGCGCGGCGTCCCACCGCCGCGGCGCGCCGGGGGGGCGGAGCATCGGCGGGGCCGGGATCGAAGCGGGCCGCCTCGGCTGCTGAGAGGCCGTCGGCAAAAGCCGGGCTGATGTGCCGCGACGCCGCGCGACGGGTGAGTTTGAAGCGCAGGTTCATGAGCAGGAGGAACGAAAGCAGCGAAACGCCCGCGGCCATCAGCAGGCCGGGCAGATGCTCGGAGAAACCGAAGGTCGTTGAGGACGGCACGGTTCACCTCCCTCGGTTGGTCAGGTCAGCCGGGGCATTCATGGCCCACGGCCCATCAATCCGCCCTCTGTCCGGTTATCGGTACTATTGAGGCGTGAGCATGACCAAACGGACCCCCCGACCCTCCCGCCCGCCCGCCGAAGGTGCCCGGGCCGTCCCCTCGACGCGGCTGGGCTTCGTCTCCGCCGTGGCGGCCGCCCTCGACCGCCGCTGCGGCGTCGGACCGGGTGAGCGGCTCGTTCTCGCGGTCAGCGGGGGCGCGGACTCCCTCGCCCTCCTCCTCGCCATGGCGGCGCTTTCGCGGCGATCGCACCGCAACTACCGCCTCGTCGTCGCGCACGTGAATCACCACCTGCGCCCGGAAGCCCGGCAGGAGGCGGAGATGGTCCGTGAGGCGGCCGAGCGCCTGGGACTGCCCTTCGACCTCCGCGAGGTGCATCCGCGCCGCGAGGGGGGCAACACCGCCTCGGCGGCGCGCCGCCTGCGCTACGCGGCCCTCGCCCGAGTCGCCGTTGAGACCGGATCGGCCGCCATCGCGACCGCCCATCACGGGACCGATCAACTCGAGACGGTGCTGCTGGCGCTGATGCGCGGCGCGGGTCCGGAGGGTCTGGCCGCGCTCGCCTGGCGCAGCGAGCGCTGGGGCGCGACCATCATCCGGCCGCTGCTGAACCGCACGCACGCAGACTGCGTTGATCTCTGCCGCCGCTGCGGCTGGGGGTGGGCGGAGGATCCCTCGAATCTCGACGCGAGCCGGCGGCGCAACGCGCTCCGCGCGCGCCTCGTGCCCCTGCTGCTGGATCTCTCTCCCCAACTCGATCGCCGCATTCACCGCACCACGGACCTGCTGCGCGAGGCGGCGGAACTGGTCGAGCGGGAAGTGGCTCGGGTCTTTTCCGATGGACGGGCCGGCGAGTTCGATCGTGCCGCCCTGGCGGGCGAGAGCGCGCTGATCGTCGGAGCCGGCCTGCGGCGCGCCGCCGCGGCGCGCGGCGCGCCCCTCGACGAACTGACCCACGAGGTGGTCCGGCCCGTGGTCGATGCAATCATGGACACGGGCGTGCGCCGCCCGAGACTCTTTCACTGGCCGGGCGGCGTGACCCTGATCGTGCGGGCCCGAACCGTCCTTGTGCGTGCGGCCGACGCCGGGACGACGCGGAGAAACGGGAACGGCTGAAGACGCCGCGCCGAACCTCGGACCGCGGCAGACAGGAGAGACGGGTGGACAGTCGCGTCATGGCCCTGGGAATCCGAGACCTCAAGTTCCGCTACGCGGCCGGGAGCGCGTGGGTGGTCGATGTGCCCGCCCTCGACCTCGAACCGGGCGAGCAGATGCTCCTCACCGGCGGATCGGGGCGCGGCAAGAGCACACTGCTCAATCTCATCGCCGGACTCATCGACCCGGTCGAAGGGCGCGTCTTCGTCGGCGGCACGGACATCCACTCCCTCCACGGCGCGGCTCGCGACCTGCACCGCGGCCGGACCATCGGCGTCATCTTCCAGACGTTCAACCTCCTCCACGGCTTCAGCGCCGTCGAGAATGTGATGACGGCGATGATGTTCTCGACGATACCCAGGCGCGAGCATCGCGCCCGGGCTCAGCAACTGCTTGCGCACCTCGGCATCGACCGCCCCGACGCCAATCCCGATCGCCTGAGCGTCGGCCAGCAGCAGCGCGTGGCGGTGGCGCGGGCCACGGCGTGCGATCCGGTGCTCGTGCTCGCCGATGAGCCGACGGCGAGCCTCGACCCTGAAAACGCCGTGACGGCGATGGACCTGATTCAGGCGATCTGCCGCGAGAAGAACGCGGCGCTGCTGTGCGTGAGCCACGATCCGTCGATGAAGGACCGCTTCGAGCGGCAGGCCTCCCTCGAAGAACTGGCGCTGGGCGAAGCGGCGCCGATGCCCGGCGCCGGCACAGGAAGGCGGGGCTGACCATGGCCATGACTGACTTCACCATCATCACCCGCTCCATGACCGCCCGGATGTTCTCAACGGTAACAACGGTGGTCACCGTCGCCGTCGCCGTCGGCCTCATGCTCCTGCTGCTGAGCCTGCGAAAGGCGGGGGAGGAAGCCTTCAGCCGCGGGGGAGGCAACATGCACCTGCTGGTGAGCCGCGACAGCAGCGCGATGGTCTCGGTGCTCAACGGCATCTTCTACGCTAACGCCCCGCAGCGCCCCATCGACTGGGCCAAGTACGAGCAGATCATCTCGAGTTACCCGATCGATTGGGCGATTCCGACGCAACTGGGCGACAGTTACCGCGGCCACCCCGTCATGGCCACGACGCGCGAATTCTTCACCAAGTTCCAGCCCGATCCCTCCCGTCCATGGGCGCTGCGCGACGGGCGCTTCTTCGACAAGGCGTTCGAGGTCGTCCTCGGCTCGAACGTCGCCCGGCGGACCGGCCTGCGCCTCGGCGAGAAGATCGTCCTCACCCACGGCATCTCCGAGGACGGTCACGAGCATCCGGAGTTCCAGTACGAGGTCGTCGGCATTCTCGAACCGACCGGAACGAGCCACGACCGCGCCCTCTTCACTGACCTCGAAAGCACCTGGATCATCCACGCCCACGACCGGCGCCTGCGCGAGAACTCGAGCGCGATGCGCACGACCGCGGCCGACCTGACGCCGGCGGACAAACTCATCACCGGCCTCTACATCGCCCTGCCGACGCGCGAAGGTTCGCGCGTTCCGGCGGTGCTCCAGCAGGTCTTTGACATGATGCGGCGCGACACGTCCATCACCGTCGCCCAGCCCGGCGACGAGACGCGCAAACTCTTCGAGATCATCCGCAACATGAACCTGCTCTTCGTGGGCATGGCGGGCGTCGTGATGGTCAGCAGCGGAATCTCCATCATGCTCGCCCTCTACAACTCGATGGAGCAGCGCAAGCGCCAGATCGCCGTCCTGCGCGTCCTCGGCTGCAGCCGGGCGCGAATCTCTTCGCTCGTGCTGACGGAGTCGGCGATGATCGGCCTGCTCGGCGCGGCGGCAGGGATCGCCGTCTGGGTCGTCGGCTCGCAGGCGGCGGCGGCGATCCTCAAAGACGTGCTCGGCCTCGTCGTCACGCCGCGCCTCGACGCCCCGACAACTCTCATCATCGTTCTGGCGACCGTGGCGCTCGCTTCCCTTGCGGGAATCGTTCCCTCCATCGCGGCGTACCGCACGAGTGTGGCGCGAAACCTCCGCCCCATCGGCTGAGAAGTGCGCCCCCCTTGCCCCGGGCCGCAGAGTGTCGCAACGCTTCAATCGAGGCATGGCGATCAGCGCGGCATGTCCGGCGCTTCGAGCGAGAGTGCGGTGCGGCGGGCATGGCCCGGCGCGCCGGCCTGTTCGCCGGCGCTCTCAACCGCCTCTCGGGGCAGCGCTCGACGGCGCGGCAAGAAGGCGGCGTCAGCGAGGCGTCCAGCGCTCGGGCACGCGCGACGACATCGACCAGCAGCGCTCGAGCAGGTCGCGGACTCCTTCGCGCGTCGCTCCGCTGATGGCCAGCGGCCGTTCGCCGCGCGGCAGGCCGAGGCGTCCGCCGAGGCGGTCGAGCAGCGCGCAGCGCTCGCCCGGCTCGATGAGATCGATCTTGTTGACGACGATGATCTCATCCTTGGCCGCGAGGTCCGTCGAGTAGTTCGCCAGTTCGCGCCGGATGACGTCGTAGTTGTCCGCGGGGTCTGATCCGTCGAGCGGCGCCGCGTCAAGCAGGTGAACGAGCAGGGCGGTGCGCTCGACGTGCCGGAGGAAGTCGTGGCCGAGGCCCACTCCCTCCGCCGCACCCTCGATGAGCCCAGGAATGTCGGCGAAGACGAGGCGGCGCTCGGCGTCGAGTTCGGCGATGCCCAGTTGCGGCTTGAGGGTCGTGAAGGGAAAGTCCGCGACCATCGGCCTCGCCTTCGAGATCGCGCGCAGCAGCGTGGACTTTCCCGCGTTGGGCATGCCGAGCAGCCCGACGTCGGCCATGAGTTTGAGTTCGAGGCGCAGGCGGATCGTCTCGCCCGGCTCGCCGGACTCCGCCTCGCGCGGGGCCTGGTTCGTCGAGGACTTGAAGTGGAGGTTGCCGAATCCGCCCCGGCCGCCGCGCGCCACGACGATGCGCTTGCCCGGCGCATCGACGTCGGCGATCAGTTCATTCGTCTCGTCGCGGTACAGGAGCGTGCCGGGAGGGACGGCGAGGAGCAGGTCCGGCGCCGCCTCGCCGGAGCAGTCGCGCCCGGCGCCCGGGCGGCCGTTGTCGGCGTGCCAGTGGAAGCGGCTGCGGTAATCGAGGAGGGTGTTGATGTTCGGATCGCCGATGACGATGACCGAGCCGCCGTCGCCGCCGTTGCCGCCGTCGGGTCCGCCCTTGGGAATGTACTTCTCGCGCCGGAAACTGACGCATCCGTCCCCGCCGCGCCCCGACCGGACCTCGATGATCGCTTCGTCGATGAACATGCGGCCCAATGGTAGTCGAGCCTGCGCGAGGCCGGACGCCGCCGCCGCTTCCGCTTGCCTTCCCTCACCGACGGGCGCATCATCCACCCGTGTCGGCGGCGTCTGAACCCATCTCGAACTGGCGGGCCCGGCTTGGCGGCCGCTTCCTCGTCTTTGACGGGCCGGACGGCTCGGGCAAGTCCACGCAATTCCACCGCTTCACCGACTTCGCCCTCGCGCGTGGCGTGACGGTCTGCGAAGTGCGCGAGCCGGGCGGCACGGTCATCGGCGAGGAAATCCGCCGCGTCCTCCTCGATCACCGCACCGGCGATCTCCACGTCGCCGCCGAGATGCTCCTCTACATGGCCAGCCGGGCGCAACTCATCGCCGAGCGCATCGCGCCGGCGCTGAAGCGCGGCGAACTGGTCCTCGCCGACCGCTTTGTGAGTTCGACGCTGGCGTACCAGGGCGCCGCCGGCGGGATGAGCCTCGACGACATCCGCGCCGTCGCCGCCATCGCCTGCCGCGGCGTGCAGCCCGACCTCACCGTGATCTTCGACGTGACGGCGGAGACCGCCGCGTCGCGCCTCAACCCCCTGCTCGACCGCATGGAGGCGAAGGGAGCCGAGTATCACCGCCGCGTGCGAGAGGGGTATCTCGCGCAGGCGCGCGACGATCCGGCGCACTACCTCGTCATCGATGCGAATGGCGATGCGAAGAGTGTGTGGAACGCGCTCATCGAACAGATTGCGGCGCGCTTCGCAAGCGCATGAAGATACGTGCCGAAGCCCACGTTCATTGAACGCGGGCTTCGTCGTGCGCTCGCACAAAGCGTGCGATCGCCATGAGCGGGAAGTAGAGGCGATAGAGGTGGTAGCGCAGGTAGAAGACGCGCGGGAAGCCGGTGCCGGTGAACTCCGTCTCCACCCACGAGCCGGGCGGGTCGCCGTCGGGATTGACAGATCGAATCGGCGCATCCTCATCGCTGAGTTGCGTCCCGCACAGCCAGCAAATGGCTCGCGCGAGACCGGGATCATCCGGCCCGAAGATCGTCTGAAGCGTCATCGCCGCCCACGCGGTCTGCGAAGCCGTCGAGGGGCCGATCCCCTTGAGCGACGGGTCTTCGTAGGAGTTCGCCGACTCGCCGAATGAGCCGTCGCTCTTCTGCACGCTCTTGAGCCACGCTCCGGCGCGCTGAATCCACGGCGCTTTCATGTCCACGCCGATGTGGCGCAGGCCGCCGACGGTCTGCCACGTGCCGTAGATGTAGTTCACCCCCCAGCGGCCGAACCAGCACCCCTCCGCCTCCTGCCGCGAGCGGATGAACTTCACAGCCCGCTGCACGGCGGGATGCTCCGCCCGCAGGCCGTGCCACGCGAGACATTCGAGCACGCGGCCGGTGATATCGGGGCACGAGGGATCCTGCATCGCGTTGTGATCGGCGAAGGGGACCTTTTCGAGGATGGGGCGGTCGCGCGTCTTGTCGAACGCCGCCCAGCCGCCGTCCTCGTTCTGCATCGCGAGGATCCACTCGACGCCGCGCCGGCCGGCCGCGCGGTTCGCCTCGCCGCCGGCGCGATGCAGCGCCATCGCCACCATCGCCGTGTCATCGACATCCGGATACCACTCGTTGCGGTACTCAAAGTACCACCCCGCCGGCTGAGCGTCCACGGTGCGCGACCAGTCGCCGGCGAGGCGATTCTCCTTGCCGCGCAGCCAGTCGCAGGCGCGCGCGACCTGGGGCGAGTTGGAGATCGTCCGGCCGCACTCCGTGAGCGCGTAGAGCGCGATGCCCGTGTCCCACACCGGCGAAAAGCACGGCTGAATCCGAATGTGATCCTCCTCCTCGATGATGAAGTCATCGAGGTCGCGCTCCGCCTGCTGCATGACGGGATGCGAGCGCTCGTAGCCCAGCGCGTGGAAGGCGACCTGGAGATAGACCATCGGCGGGAAGATGGCGCCGAGACCCTCGGTGTGTCTCGCATCCGCCCGCTCGAGGATCCACTGCTCCGCCGCCTTGAGCGCTTTGCGGCGCAGCGGCGAGGCGTCGGCCTTCTGAATCACTTTCAGCACGCGATCCACGGCGAGGAAGAAATTGTTCCACGTGAAGGGAAACGCGTCGAACCTCTTCGAGAGCGTTCGGCGAAAGCGCCCATCATTAAAGAGAGGCTCGATCGTGATGTGCGCCGGCAGCGGGCGCACCGGCCGCAGCGCCGTGCAGATCGCCAGCGGCAGGATCATCGTCCGCGTCCACGCCGAGACCTTGTCGAGGTGGAAGTAGAACCAGCGCGGCAGGTAGATCATCTCCGGCGGGATCGCGGGCACGGCGTCCCAGTCGATCAGCCCCAGCGCCGCGAGATAGAAGTTGCTGAAACTGTTGCACGCTTCGGCTCCGCCATGCGCCTTGATCGCCGCCGCCGCGCGCTGCATGTGCGGCTCATCGGGGTCGTCGCCGTCGAGCAGGAGACAGACATACGCCTTGACGGTCGCGCTCACATCCACGCCGCTGCCGGGGAATTGCCCCCACGCGCCGTCATCGCGCTGAAGACGGCGGAGGTAGGCAAGAATCTTCGGCAGGCGCGGATCATCTTCCTGCCGCAGAATCCATTTCATCAGCGTGTACTCGCTGCTCAGGATGGAGTCGCCTTCGAGTTCGGCGCACCAGTGGCCGTCGGGCTTCTGGAGCGAGAGCAGGGCCTCGGCCGCGCGGTCGAGCGCCTCGCGCGCCGCGCCGAGAAGTGGATCAGTTTCGGCGTCGCGGCGGGGGCGATCGGCGCGAACGGCAGCACGGTCTGGCGAAGCGATCGTCGTCACGGAAACTCCTGCGTTTCGCAGCGCTGGCGAAGGAGGAGATCGTAGGTCGGGCCAGGGCTCTGCGCCGGCCGGGCAGTTCGGCGTCCGCAGCGGCGGGCGCGAGCCTCTCGGGCGCTCGCCCCGGCCCGCGCTGCGTCGTCGCGCCGCTACGGATCGAGAATCGGCGCCGTGTGGAAGGGCGTCTTGACGGAATCCTCGCCGTTGGCGCCTCGGCGGATGACGGCCTGGGTGGTCACCGTGCCGCGCGGGGCGTCGGGAGGAACGGTGAACACAAGGCCGGCGCGCCCCTGCGCATCGGCGCGGGCGCTGCCGATGTACATGATGGGGTGAAGCAGGTTGAGCGTCATCCCGCCAAGCAGCGGCTGGCCGAGACTGTGCCCCTCGCCTTCGAGGGAGGAGAGGAAGTGGACGAGTTCGTGCGGCTGCGCGCCGCGCACGCCCAGCCCCGCCCTCCGGCCGCGCACGAGATCGCTCTGGAGCAGTTCGGGGCCGGCGTAGGGGGTGAGGTTCTCAAACCACATCACTCTTTCGCTGTAGACACCGACGAGAAGATCAACCTGCCCGTCGCCGGTGAGTTCGCCGGCATAGATCGATGCTCCGTCCCATCCGCCGATGC
>JBDIVQ010000081.1:0-18337 GCA_039794345.1 Phycisphaerae bacterium
GACACACGTACCGGTAGTACCCCGTGGCGATGAGTTGCTCCCCGATGTCGTTCTCGCTGCGGCCGGGCGGGACGTGGAACCAGTATTCATCCATGCGGTCGTGGTAGCGGTAGACGTGTTCGCCGAGGATGTCGTTCGTGTACGCGACGGTCCGCTGGTAGAGGGCTTCGGCTTCGCGCTGCGTGAAGCCGCGCTCCATCCAGTGCTCGACCTGGAGGGGCCTGACGACCATCTTTCCCGTGAACTCCCAGCGGCCCGGCTCTTCGCGCCACCGCTGTGCGAATGCTACGCACGAGGCGCTGAGGAACTAGAGCAAGAGGAGAAGAGCGAGGGGAGTGACGCGTATCGAACCGGAACTGCGACGGTTGTCTGTCGTGGACATGGGTATCTCCTTCCTTCTTATCAGACTACCGCCGGGATGAGTGGCTGTCCAGAGAAACGGATGAGTTCATCCGAGTATGCCCGCGATTAGGGGAGAACCCCGAGGAGGAGGCTCAGCCGCGCCGTGGTGAGGTCACTGCATGGGCAACTGCACGATGTTGCTCAATGGGCAGGGCGACCGATCGACCACGATCATCTGGAGATAGCCGCCGCAGTACGCCGGCGTTACGGGATTGGAGAAACGGCCTTGGCCCTGCGGACCCGTGTAGAAGGCGCGGATGAGTTGCAGTTCCTGCGTGCCCAGGCCGAGTTCCGTTCCGCCGCATTGGATCGCGGGAATGGTGTAGCGGCCGAGATTCCGCGCATAGATCAGCCCCGCCTGGTGCTCAGGCAGGGAACGATCCCAGGAGAACATCATCCGCCCCGGGCACTCGCCCTCGATGGCGATGAGCGGCTTGGGATCTTCCGAACACACCGTCCCGCTCCACATGTTGTCCCGGTAGGGACCGTTGAGAAAGGCGGGAAAGCCCATCCCCACGCCCGTCGTGAGTTTCAGATCGTCGTTCTCGAAGATGGTCGGCTCGCCGCGCACCCAGCGCAACGTCTGCACGCCGGATTGATAGGAAGCGAGGTGGACGTAGATGCCGTAGATGCGCCCCTGATAGGCCGGAAGCGTGCCGACGTTGACGGAGGTCGGATAGTCCGTCCCCTGCCCCTGCGTCGTGGCGCTGCCCAGAAGGGTCCAGGCGGAGGGATCCGTCTCGTGGCCGCGATGGGAGCCTTCGCGCCAGTAAATCTCGATCGTCACCACTTCGGTGCCGGAGGTGTTCACCTGCCAGCGGGTGATGTCAACATCGCGCTTGGGCTCGATGTCGAACATGTTGCCGGCGTAGGCGCTGTTGCTCGCGAACGAGGTCGTGAGGCACTGCGGCTGGGCGTGCGCTGCCGCGGAAACGAGACACACGCCAATCACCGCCGCGACGCGGAACTGAAACATGACTCTCCTTCCTGCCGCGGACTAAGCGGCGACGGGCGCGAAGTCGTCGCCCATCGGCATGCACGGCAGACATCCATCGCCCAGTCTACTGGATCGCCGCCGCCATTCAAGGGGGATTCCGCCCCGAATCCGGCGGTTCGGCCTGCCCGAACACCCGCGCCTTCAAGCAACCGCCGCCCGGAGGCGGGTCCGGGCGGCGAATGCGGCGGCGGGCGGCGGCCCGCGCCGAGGAGGAAAGGAACGAAGGTCGTTCACCACGGACCGCAGCCGGGCGGCGTGCCGAAGCCGCCGGCGCTCTGAAACGGCCGCGCGGCGGGCGGGTTGCAGCCGAGGAGATCGAGTTGCACATCCATGAGGCACGCCACGATCGCGCCCGTCGGATCACGATACTGCACGCGAAGGGTGCGGATCAGCGGCCCGGGCGTGCAGTTGGCGCGGATGACGCACGGATCGAGGAAGACCGTCCGGGCCGCGGGGGGCAGTGCACCGACCAGCGCGCGCACCGCCGCCGGACATCCGCCGGCGTCGGCGGCGAGGCGACAGACGATGAGGTACTCACAGCGCAGCGGGTCGAGTTGCCGGCCGTAACTCACCAGAACCGGCTCCGTGTCCTGGCAGGTCGTCAGGTCGATCGCTTCGAGCCAGACGCGGCCGCAGGCCTGGGAGGCAACCTCGGCGCGGGTTGAGGCGATACCGTTGAAGTCGGCATCGATGATGCGCGCCAGAACGGGATTGAGCACGCCCAGTTCGGTCCCGGCGCATCGCTGACCGTGGGGCACGACGAAGCGGCCCGTACGCAAGCCGTAGATGATGCCGACCTGCCCCCCGGGCGTGACGTTGTCCACCTTGAGGTGAATCAGCCCGGGACACTCGCCGGTCACGGTGAGGTTGGGAAAGGGGACGAGTTCGTAGCGCTGGGCGCGGGCGGGGGAGGCTCCGGCCAGGATCAGCGCGACAGAGAGAAGGCCACAGCGGCGGAGCATGAGAGACTCCTTTCAGCACGGTCCTGCCCGAGCGGCAGGAGAACACCTCGCAACCGCGCGGGCGTCATCTGCACAGCACACTCGCAATGCGCGCACCGACTGGACAACGCCGCGCGCCTGCCGCGTCGCGATCGCCGCTACAATTCGCTCGGCACGACGAACGCCTCAATCCGGGAGACATGATGGACGCTTCTGAACGCATCGCGCAGTTCCGCAACATGGCGATCGCGGACCCGACGAACGAAATGGCGCACTTCAGCCTCGGCAACGCGCTCCTCCAGGCGGGGCAGCCGGCCGAGGCCGCGGCGGCATTGCAGCGCTGCCTCGAACTCCAGCCGCAGATGAGCAAAGCCTATCAGTTGGCGGGACAGGCTCTGGAGCAGGCGGGTCGGCGCGACGAGGCGATCGCCATGCTGACCAGGGGCTATGAAGTCGCCGCGGGGCGGGGCGACGCCATGCCCGCCGGCGCCATGGCGGACCTCCTGCGCCGCCTCGGCGCCCCTGTTCCCGAGGTGAAGGCGGCCCAGAAGCCCGCGGGCGCCGGGGGCGGCTCGTTCGTCTGCCAGCGCACCGGTCGGCCGGGCACCCAGCTGCCCAAACCCCCGTTTCGCGGCCCCCTCGGCCAGCACATCTACGAGACCATCTCCGCGGAGACCTGGCAGCAGTGGGTCGGCCAGGGAACCAAGGTCATCAACGAACTCCGCCTCGACCTTTCGCGCGATGAGCACGCCCGCATCTACGACCAGCACATGATCGAGTTCCTCGGCCTCGAGGAGTTCGTGCAGTCGCTTCGGTCCAAGGCCTGAGGCACGCGTGCGGGAATCCGGCACAGGCCCGTATTGACGCGGGCGGTCTTCGGCCGTTCCCTTTTCCTGCCCGCCTATCGTTGCTCCTTCAGCGCTGCCGCGGCGGGTCGGGCCGGAGCGCTGACTTCTGAGGAAATGAACACGATTGGAGTCTGGCCAATGGCGATTCGCGTCGGCATCAACGGGTTTGGTCGGATCGGCCGCCTCATGTTCCGGGCGGGAATCAGGCAGGGCGGCATCGAGTTCGTTGCCGTCAACGACCTCGTCCCCTCGGACAATCTCGCCTACCTCCTTAAGCATGACACGGTCCACGGCCGCTTCGCCGGCAAGGTCGAGGCGGGCGAGGGGCAGTTCAGCGTGGACGGCAAGGTGACGAAGTGCTTCGCCGAGCGCGATCCGGCCAACCTGCCCTGGGGCAGACTCGGCTGCGACTACGTCGTCGAATCGACCGGCCTCTTCACCGATGCCGACAGCGCCGGCAAGCATCTCGCCGCCGGGGCCAGGCGCGTCATCATCTCCGCGCCGACCAAGTCGCCCGAGACGGTCAAGACCATCGCCTACAAGGTCAACCACGAGACCTACGACCCGGCGAAAGACCGCATCATCTCCAACGCCTCCTGCACGACCAACTGCCTCGCGCCGATCGCCAAGGTGATCCACGAGTCCTTCGGCCTCGAAGAGGGGCTGATGTCCACTATCCACGCGGTGACGGCGACCCAGCCGACGCAGGACGGCCCGAGCAAGAAGGACTGGCGCGGCGGGCGCAACGCCTACATGAACATCATCCCCGCCAGCACCGGCGCCGCCAAGGCCGTCACGCTCTGCATCCCCGCGCTCAAGGGGCGGCTCACCGGCATGAGTTTCCGCGTGCCCACCGCGGACGTTTCGGCCGTCGATCTCACCTTCCGCACGAGCAAGTCCACCTCGCTCTCGGCGATTCACGCGGCGATGAAGGCCGCGGCCGAGGGACCGATGAAGGGCGTCCTCGCCTATACCGAGGAGGAAGTCGTGTCGAGCGATTTCATCGGCGACCCGCACTCGTCCATCTACGACGCAGGCGCGGGCATCGAGCTGAATGATCGCTTCTTCAAGGTGGTGGCGTGGTACGACAACGAAGCCGGCTACTGCAACCGCCTCATCGACGTGATCCGCTTCATGGCGGGGAGGGACGGGGTGAAGTGACCTATTCCGCCTGCACCCTACCGATGGTGCTATGCTGACAGAAGGAGTGATTTGCCGCGCTTTGCGTCACTGCTGGGATACCCGTCATGCTCACTCGGCTGCGAGTCAAAGGATTCAAGTCTCTCGCGGACACGGAGGTCCGACTTTCGCCCCTGACGGTCGTGTTTGGACCGAACGCAGCGGGCAAGAGCAACTTCTTGGAGTCTCTCATTGCACTGTCTCGCTTGGTGAACGAGCGCACAGTCGATGAGGCTCTGAGCGAGCCCTTACGAGGTCGTCCGCTGGAGATGTACCGTCTCCCACCCGGTGGACTTCAAGAGCTGATTCAGCAACCACAACCTTCGTTTTCAATCGAAGCAGACCTGTTCACTGCAGAGTCAAGTGCCAACAGCATTAGTCTCCGCTATCGGGTTGAACCACTCGTTCGACCACGTAAGGGCGAGCTTCGCGTCCATGATGAAAACCTTCGCCGCCTCAAGAACGACGGTGCTGTGGATTCGCGTGTCTTGCCGCGAATCGAGTACAAAGATGGCGAAATCCTCATTCGGCCTAGCAAGGGTCAAGGACCACCTTTCCGTGAGCGGCCGCCGCTGAGCTACACGATTGCATCGAACCATCAGTTTGGTGGTGACCGATATCCAGAGATCGAAGCATTGCGGCACGAGCTGCGAGCCTGGCGCGTTTACTACCTTGATCCGCGAAAGGCGATGCGTGAAGAGCAGGGGCCGCGCGAAGTCGAGGACATCGGCGTGACGGGGGAGTGGCTCGCACCGTTCCTTTACCGCCTTAAGCAGTCAGATGTGCACCGAAAGCGATTCGATGCGATCAGACGGACTCTCAGGAGCGTCGTTCCATCGATCAGCGAGATCGACGTTGAACTCGACAAGCAAGGCACGCTTGACATCAAGGTGATACAGGAGGGCATCGCGTACTCCTCCCGAGTGATCTCCGAAGGAACGCTGCGCATTCTGGCACTCTGCGCCATCGCCGTCAATCCCTGGCACACGTCTCTAATCGCCTTTGAAGAGCCCGAAAACGGTGTTCACCCGGGACGGATTCAATTGATCGCACAGTTGCTGGCTTCTGTGGTCAAGGAGGAAGGGCGCCAGATCGTCGTCACCACCCATTCACCATCCCTCGTGGGTGAAATAGTGCGATTACAGCGCGAGGGAATTGAGGGAATCAGCCTCCAGGTCTGCAAACGTCGCGACGGTGGCACTGTCATCGAGCGATTCGATTCCAAGGAACTCTATGACGACGTCGCGATACAGAAAGGATTGGCTGATCCGGATTCTCCGGACGCGGTGATGGTTGAACGCATGCTGACAAGAGGATGGCTGGATGGCTAGCGGAGTCGTTCAGTTGTTCTGTGAGGATTCGGGGCATGAGCGATTCCTCCGGCCGTTGATCCAACGCGTGGCTCAGGAGGAGCGCGTCCATGTCGATTTGAGCGTCGGTTCAGCGAGGGGCGGAATTGGCCGGGCGCTCGCGGAATTCGTGCTCTTTCAGCGGATGCTCCGCCACGCTATTCACAACCGTCGCCCGGACCTGCTCGTCTTGGTCGTTGACGCGAATTGCACAGGTTGGAACGAGCGTCGGCGCGAACTCCAAGAAGCGATCGACCTGGGGCTCTTTCCTCGTGCGGTCGTCGGAGTTCCGGACCCACATGTTGAGCGCTGGTGTATCGCCGATCCACTCGCCTTTCAAGCAGTGGTCGGAACACCTCCGCCCCCCGACCCCGGAAAGTGCGAGCGAGACCTGTACAAGCGGCTGCTCGCCAACGCGCTCGATCGGGCTGAGATTCCGGTGCTCACAGGGCCCACGGAGATTGCCCCCGACCTGGTCGAGGGCATGGATTGGACAACTATTGATCGAAATTGTCCTTCACTGGCTCACCTCGTCTCTGACTTGCGGTCTCAGATCCGACAGTTCGCGCCGCGTTGATGGAGTCCATCCCTGTATCAGCGGAAACGCTGAAGGCCGTGTCCAATGAATCGGTGTGCGAAGAGGTTCGTTCTCACCCGCCGGCGCTCTCATCAAGCAGGTTGCGCTTGTTCTCGACGTTCTTGAACTCCTCCGCCTCGGGCAGCGCATCCTTCTTGGCGGTGATCTCCGGCCACTGCGGCGCGAGGCGGGCGTTGATCTCCACGTACTCCGCCCACTTCTCGGGCAGGTCCTCCTGCGGGAAGATCGCCTGCGTCGGGCACTCGGGCACGCAGAGGCCGCAGTCGATGCACACGTCGGGGTCGATCACGAGGAAGTTGACCCCTTCGTGGAAACAGTCCACCGGGCAGACGTCCACGCAATCGGTGTACTTGCACTTGATGCAGGGCTCGGCGACGATGTGAGTCATGACGGGCGCTCTCCACTTGGCGCGGCCGCAGGGTCGGCGCCGGGCACACGGTGCCGCGGCCGCCTTGCGCGCAGCGGGGCCATTCTAATCACCTGACGTGCCGTGGCAATGCCTGCCGGGTGATTCCGGGAACGCCCCCGATTCAACCGCGGACCTCGAAAACCCCGTCCACTTCCACGGGTACGCCCAGCGGCAACGCGCTGCACCCGACCGCCGAGCGGGCGTGCCGGCCGATCTCCTCTCCGAACGCCTCGACCATCAGTTCGCTGGCGCCGTTGCCGACGAGCGATTGACCCGTGAAGTTGGGCGTGCAGGCGACGTAGACGCCCAGCCGCACCACGCGCGAAATGCGGTCGAGGTTCTCCTCCGTGGCGGCGTGGAGGACCGCCAGCATGTTGAGGGCGCAGAGCCGGGCCGCCGCGTTCGCCTTGTCCGGCGGCACCTCCGTCGGCACGATCCCGACGCACAGGGGCTTCCCGCCCGCGATCGGAATCTGGCCGCTCGTGTAGATCAGGTTGCCCGTGCGCACCCACGGAATGTACGCCGCCACCGGCTTGGGCGCCGGCGGCAGTTCGAGACCGAGCGAAGCGAGACGCTTGTAGACGGACATGCCATCCTCCCTGCAACGTGGCTGGGCACACGATAGGTCATCAGCCGCACGCATTCATCGGAGAGGGACGGAGCCGCAGCGGCCCGCGCTAGAATGGCCGCTCATGCGCATCCTCCTCACCAACGACGACGGCCTGCGGGCGCCGGGCATCGAGGCCATGCACGGCGAACTGCTCCACCTCGGCGAGGTCTTCACCGTCGCGCCGCTCGAAGTGCAGTCCGCCACGAGCCACAGCGTCACCTACAGCGCGCCCCTCATGGCCCGCGAAATGCGAGTGAACGAACGCATGAAGGGCTTCGCGATCGACGGCCGTCCGGCAGACTGCGTGAAACTGGCCATCGAGAACCTCTGGCCCGAGCATCATCCCGGGCAGCGCCGCCCCGATCTCGTCGTCTCGGGGATGAACATGGGCTGCAACGTCGGCATCCACGTCATCTACTCCGGAACCGTCGGTGCCGCGATCGAGGCGGCGTTTCTCGGCCTGCCCGCGATCGCGGTCAGCCTCTATCTCGCCGGCGAACTCAAGGGCCGCACCTTCGGAGACGTGCGCTGGGACATCGCGGCCCGGCACGCCCGCGCCGCGATCGAGCGCTGCCTGGCGCACGGCCCGCTTGAGTCGCACTCGGTCCTCAACATCAACATCCCCGCGACGACGGCGGAGGGCCCGACGCCGCCGATGAAAGTCGTGCCGATGAATCTTGCCGGCCTGCACGACCGCTACGAGCGCCGCGTCAGCCCCGGCGGGCAGGTCTACTACTGGGCCTCGGGCAGCGGCATGGAGTTCCAGCACACCAGCACCGGCAGCGACGTCGAAGCCCTCCTCGCCGGCCACATCACCATCACCCCCCTGCACTACGACCTCACCGACCACGCGCGCCTGCGGACCTGGGCGCAGCGGCTGGCCTAGCGCATGAGTCTGAACACGGCATGGGAGGCACAAAACGGGACAGGTACGTTTGTTATCCCTGTTTTGCCAGTGTCTAAAACGTACCTGTCCCGTTTATTACTGTCTATTTGCGTCTGATGCGCGCTAACGCGTCCGGGCGCGGAGGAGGTACACCACCCACTCCACGCCGAGCAGCGCTAATGCGGCGGCGACGAGCCAGGGCCAGAGTTCGCGCGGCGTTGAGCGATCCAGCGTCTGCGCCGGCGCCGCCTCCTGCCCGATCTGCACTTCTTCCACGGAGCGTAAGTCCGATTCGATCTCGCTGAGCAGGTTGGCGATGACGGGCGTGTGCTCGGGGGGCAGACCCGTCGCGCTGTAGACGCCGACGCGGCCCAGCGGGCCGAGCGTCACTGAACCGTCGCCGCGCACTTCCATTGATCGCGACACCGGTCCGGTCAACTCAACCGCCGAGGCCCCGCGCGCCGCCCGCAGGTTCACCGCCTCGCCGGTGCGGATCATCCACCCCGCGTCGGCGGCGCCGCGGCTGGTGAGATGGTCCACCGCGTTCTGGATGAAGATCGCGAAACTCACGTGCAGCGGCCAGTTGCTCTGGCGCAGATCGAAACTCACGAGGACGTGGCGCGCGCCGCCGCGCGGCTCGACGAGCGCGATGATCGGTCCTCCCTCGGCCAGCGCCAGCGCTTCGCCTCCCTGCCCGGGCAGGCTGATGCGCCGGCGGTCGGCGATGGCGATGCTGTCCAGCCCGACGCTCGCCATCACGGGGTGCTGGCGGCTCCAACTGAGGACGCGCCGCCCCGGCTGCTCGACCTCCGAAGGCATGAGGCTCAGCCCCTCCAGCGGCGGCCGGGCGCCGAACGAAAGCGTCGGCAGCGCGGGCGTCCGCGCCGGCGAGACGCGATCGAAGATGATGAGGCGGAACGCATCTCCGCCGGCGGTCGCGAGCGTCGCACCCGCCGCCGTCGCCGCCTCGAATCGCGCCGCGGGCCAGGACTCCACGAGGTAGAGCGGCAGTTCGCTGACGACGCTCATGAGATAGGCATCCGGCTCCGGTTCGTCATCGGGGTGGACGACGAGGATCGCCGCCGGCGCCGGCGGCGCGAGGACCAGCCCCGCGGCGTTGTCCGCGGCGAGCGCATCGCCGCGCGGGATGACGCAGCGCAGCACGCCGCCGGCGGGGCTGTGGATGCGGAATCGCGCCAGACCCTCCGCCGGCGCGCCCGCCGAAGGCGCTTCGAGGGTGATGACCTGCGCCTCGAGCGGCACGTCATCGAGCCTCGCCTCAACGGCGATCGATTGCAGCGCCCCATCGGTGCTCAGCACGCCGCAGAGGACGTCCACCTGCTGCGGATCGTGCATGTCGCGGCGCGCGGCGAAGAACGTGATGCCGACGTTGGCCGAATCGTCCGGTTCGTCCGGGCCGGCGGCCGCGGAAAGAAACTCGACGCTTCCCCCGCCGTAGGCGGGCGTGCGATCGTCGGCGAAACGGCCGTCGCTCAGCAGAATCGTCCGCGCGGGGGCGGCGCCGGCGTCGGACTCCTCAGGACCGGCGTAGGTCTCCGCCAGTCGCAGCGCGGGCCCGAGCAGACCCGGTTCCTCGAGCACCTCCAGCGATTCAATCGCCGATCGCGCCAGGCGCAGGTCGGTGGTGAAGGGCAGCGCGAGGCGCGCTCGCGAGGCGAAGGCGATGACCATCACCTGCGCCCCTTCGCCGCGCCGGCTGAGGCGGTCGAGCATGTTCAGCGCCGTGCGCTGGGCGCGACCCAGTCGGCTGAGGGGCGTTGAGGCCGCGGTCTCTTCCGCCGCGGGGCCGCGCGGCGGGGCGGCGCCCATCGAAGCGCTCACGTCGATGAGCACAATGAGGCGCGGCGCCGACGAGGCGTCGCGCCGCCCGAAGATCGGACGCGCCAGCGCCGCCAGCAGAAGCGCGAGCAGGAGCAACTGGAGGAAGAGCAGCCACGAAGCCCGGAGGCGCTGAAAGGGCGTGTTCGCCTGAAGATCCTCCGCCGCACGCCTCCACAGGAGCGTCGAGCCGATCCACTCCTCCTTGCGCCGCAGTTTGAGAAAGTACAGCAGCAGCAGGGCGGGGATGACAAGGCCGGCGAGGAGCAGTGCGGGGATGGGGTTGAGCAGCGACACCGCGGGAGTTTATGTGAGGCTCAGGGCCTGGGGCTTGGGGCCTGGGGGCGACCAGTGGGACCCCTCTTGGGCCGGGGCCGCTCCGTCGAGTGATCGTGCGGGGATCCACCGCAACCGCGCCATGCCCCCGACCGAATACTCCGGCGGCTGATGCGGATGAAACTCATCACTCCCGGGGCGATCAGGCGGCTGCGCAACCTCTTTCTCGCTCTCGCCGGCCTCCTGGCGGTATGCTACATCGTGATGATTCGCATGCCGGGCAAGTCCTTCACCGGTCCGCTGCCGCCCGCGACCGAGGCGCAGCGAACCCTTGCGGATCAGTTGCGGCGCGACTTGGACATCCTCGCCGGCGACATCGGCGAGCGCAACGCCTTCAACGCGAAGAAACTCGATGCCGCCCGGGCGTTCATCGAGATGTCCCTCGCGGAGGCGGGCTACGAAGTGCAGCGCCACGCCTTCACCGTGCGGCCGTATGGCGGCGCTGATCCGAAGGATGACGTGGAGTGCTTCAACCTCTCCGTCGAGATCGCCGGTGCGACGCTCCCTGAGGAGATCATCCTTATCGGCGCGCACTACGACTCGATCTACGGCTCGCCGGGCGCCAACGACAACGGCAGCGGCGTCATCGCCACGCTGGCGCTGGCGCGGATGTTCGCGGGATCATCGCCGAAGCGCACGCTGCGCTTCGTCTTCTTCGTCAACGAGGAGCCGCCCTTTTTCCAGGTGCAGGGGCAGATGGGGTCGCTCATCTACGCGCGGCAGTGCCGCGAGCGCGGCGAGAAGATCACGGCGATGCTCACGCTCGAAACGATCGGCTGGTACAGCGATGAGCCGAACACGCAGCACTATCCGATGGGCATGGGGGCGCTCTATCCATCCACGGGCAACTTCGCCGCGTTCGTCGGAAATGTGAAGTCGCGGCGTCTGGTGCGAAAGATCATCGAATCGTTCCGCGAGAAGACGGAGTTTCCTTCGGAGGGGGCGGCGCTGCCGGGCTGGATTCCCGGCGTGGGCTGGTCGGATCACTGGTCCTTCTGGCAGGCGGGCTACGCGGGGCTGATGATCACCGACACCGCGCCGTTCCGGTATCCGCACTACCACACCCCTGAGGACACACCGGACAAGGTCGATGGCGAGCGAGTGGCGCGATTGACGGAGGGGATGCAGCGCGTGATGGCGCGGCTTTTGGATGAGTGAGCGCCCACGCCCACGATGAGCGAGTCTTCGAGCGAATCGTGGGGTGCGTTTCCGGCGCAGGAGGCGCCGCCCCTGCCCGCCGCCGCGCTCCCCTGCGCCGAGCCTCCGGGTCGCGGCTGAACCAGAGCCGTCAACCCACATCCGCAATCCCCAGTCCCTCGCCATACTGCTCCATGAGACGCCGGCGCAGCAGGGCGTTGGCGGATCGGCTGAGCGTCGGGTCTTCCTCGATCCATCGGCGGGCGTCGCGCCGGGCCATGTTGAGCAGGGCCATGTCGGTCCGCAGGTCGGCGATGCGCAGCGACGTCGAGCCGGACTGCCGCGGGCCGAAGATCTCGCCCATGCCGCGAATCTCGAAGTCCTTCTCGGCGATGAGGAAGCCGTCGCTGGTCGAGGCGATGGCGTCGAGCCGGGCCTTGCCGTCCTCCGTCGTCGGCTCGCCGATGAAGACGCACAGGGACTTCGTCGAGCCGCGCCCGACCCGGCCGCGCAACTGGTGCAGTTGCGAGAGGCCGAAGCGTTCGGCGTGCTCGACGACCATGATCGAGGCGTTGGGCACATCGACGCCGACTTCGATGACCGTCGTCGCCACGAGCACATCGATCTGCCCGGCGCGGAAGCGGTGCATGATGCGCTCGCGGGTGTCGCGCTTGAGCCGGCCGTGGATCGGCGCGCAGCGCAGCCCCTCGAACCAGCCCTCCTCGAGATGCTTGAGGTGCGAGCGCACGTCCTTGAGGCCTCCGCCGCCGACCTCGTCAATCGCGGGCAGGACGATGTACGCCTGCTCGCCCTTCTCGCGGATGCGCCCGGCGACGTACTCGTAGACCTCGCGCGACTTGTCGGGCGTGACGACGCGCGTGATGATCGGGCTGCGTCCGGGAGGCAGGCCCTTGATCGTCGAGACATCGAGGTCGCCGAAAAGCGTGAGCGAAAGCGTGCGGGGAATCGGCGTCGCGGTCATGACGAGAGTGTGCGGCGTCACGCCGCCGTTGAGCGCGGTGCGCAGGCGCAGTTCGGCGCGCTGATGCACGCCGAAGCGGTGCTGCTCGTCGATGACGAGGACGGCGAGGCGCCTGAACTCGACGGGCTTGCTCAGCAGCGAGTGCGTGCCGATGACCAGATCGACCTCCCCGCCGCGCAGGCGTTCGAGGATCGAGCGCCGATCTGCCGCGGCCAGCGTGCCGGTGAGCAGTTCAATGCGCACGCGGCTGCCCTTGAGCATGTCCGTCACGGTGAAGTAGTGCTGTTCGGCGAGGATTTCCGTCGGCGCCATGAGTGCGGCCTGGCACCCCGAGGCGACGGCGGCGAGCATCGCGTAGAGCGCCACGACCGTCTTGCCCGAGCCGACATCGCCCTGGAGGAGGCGGTTCATCGGAGTGCTCTGGGCCAGGTCCCGGCGGATCTCCTCGATCACCGTGCGCTGAAACGCGGTCAGCGCGAAGGGGAAGCGCGCGACAATGTGCTCGTCGATCGCGGGGCCCGTGTTCAGGGCGGCTGCATCCGTGTGCTGCCTCACCTGCCGCCGCTTGAGCGCGATGCCCAGTTGCAGCAGAAGGAGTTCATCGAGCGCCAGGCGCCGGCGGGCGCGGCGGACGTCATCCTCGTCTCCCGGGCGATGGATGAGCCGCAGCGCCGTTGCAAGATCGGGAATGCTGCGGTCGGTGCGGTACGCCTCGGGCAGATGCTCGGAAACGAGACTCGTCGCCTCGTCGAGGATGGACTGGATGGTCCGGTCGATCCGCTCGGAAGAGAGGTCTTCCGCGGCGGGGTAGACGGGGCGATAGCGTTCGGCACGCGCCGCGACGGGTTCGTCCTCGCCGATGATCTCCCACGTCGGATTGACGATCTGCATGTAACTGCCGTACTTCTTTGTTTTGCCCTGCACGCGAAGCGTCATGCCGGGGTGGATCTTGTGGCGAAGGAAGGGGCTGTTGAACCAGGTGAGGTGCAGGCGGCCGGTGGGGTCGATGAGGTTGGCCTCGAAGCGCATCTTGCGGCCCAGGCCGGCGAGGCGCGTCGCGCCCACCTCGCCGCGCGCCGTCACGACCTGGTCCGCCCCGATTTCGCCGATGGGCCGCTCGGAGTGCTCGTGTTCGTAGCGGTGCGGCAGGTGCCAGAGCAGGTCGCGCACCGTCTCGACGCCGAGTCGCTGGTAGATCGCGGCGACGCGTGGCCCGACGCCGGGGAGAAACTGCACCGGCATGTCAAGGCGCAGCGGCGGGCGCTGGGCTTCGCCGCGGGCCGCGGACGCGCTGTCCTGAGCCGGAGTATCGGCTTTCGTTCGGTTCATCGGCACACGATGATAACCGCCCTGCCTCGCAGGCGGCAGTCGCTGCCGTGCCCTCCGGCCTGAGTGAGCCAGCGTCATGACGCGATCGGTGCGCTCCCCCGCGCCGAGCCTGCGGGTCGGGGCTCACCAGATGCCCCGATGCGTCGATGCCTCTCCCGCTCCTGATGCGGCGGCCGTCTACCATTGACCGTGATCTCCCTGCCCGTTCTCGATACCTCGCCGCAGCGTCCGAATTTCGCGCAGGGTCCGCGCGATCTCGCCTCCGTCCGGCTGCTGCGCATCAGCGTGACGGATCGGTGCAACCTGCGCTGCATCTACTGCATGCCCGATGAGGGCGTCGAGTGGATGGCGCCGCAGCGCGATCTGCTCTCCGCCGAGGACATTGAGGCGGTCGTGAGCGCGGCGGTGCACATCGGCATCCGCCACGTCAAACTCACCGGCGGGGAGCCGACCATCCGGCCGGACATCGTCGAGATCGCGCAGCGCCTGGCGCGCCTGGGCATAGGCGATCTCTCCCTCACGACCAACGGCCTGCTGCTCGATCGACTGGCCAAACCGCTGCGCCTCGCCGGCGTCGATCGCCTCACCGTGAGTTGCGACACGCTCCGGCCGGACCGGTACCGGTCCATCACGCACGGAGGTGACCTCGAACAGTTCTGGCGCGGCGTGCACGCGGCCCACGAAGTGGGTTTCACGCGGCTGAAGGTCAACGTCGTCGTCATGCGCGGCGTCAACGATGATGAAGTCGCCGACCTGGCGATGCTCGCCTTCGAGTACCCGTGGTCGATCCGCTTCATCGAGTACATGCCGCTGGGCGACTCGGTCCTCACCGGCGTCGATCCCTGCCAGCCGACCATCGGCAACGAGGAGATCAAGGCGCGCATCATCGAGCGCGTCGGACCGCTCACGCCCGTCGATCGGCGCAAGGAGGAGGGCGTGGGCCCGGCGATGGTCTACACCTTCGAGGGCGCCCGCGGCCGGATCGGCTTCATCAGCGCCATGAGCAAGCCCTTCTGCGAATCGTGCAACCGCCTGCGCCTCACGGCCATCGGCGAGTTGCGCAGTTGCCTCTTCGACGGAGGCGAGGTCAGCCTCATGCCCGCGCTGCGCCCGAGGCCCGACCGCGAGGCGATCATCCGCCTCTTCGCCGACTGCGTCGTCCAGCGCCCCGAGGTTCACTCGCACCGCGGCAACCGCGCCATGAGCCAGATCGGCGGGTGAGGCATCTGGGTAGCCGCGCCGCGGAGGCTCGGCGCCGCGGAGCGCGTTCATTCAGGCGTTGATTTGCGCCAGTCGCTCAGTTCGCCCTCGACGCTGACGCGGCCGTTCCACGAGTTGAGTTTCGGCCGGATCACCGCGTCGAGGCGCATGCCGGCGGCGAACTGCCGGGCGTGCCGGCCGAGGTTCCACCCGACGAGGCGCATCATCGATCGGCCGCCGGCCACCTGAAGGGCGAGGTGCTTGCCCTGCTCGCCCATGACGCGGGCCTCGCCGGTCAGGCGGAGATTCGTGAGCAGCAGGTGCGGCGGCGGATTGCCGCGCCCGAAGGGGCCGAGGTCGCTCAGCGCCCGCGCGGCAAGGTGGTCAACCTCCGCGAGGTCCGCCGTCGCGTCGATCTCCAGGCGTCTCACCATGTCGGCCGGCTCGATGTGCGCGTTCGCGTGCGCGGTGAGATGTTCGACAAAAGGCTCCCACGCCTCAGGACGCAGCGAAAAGCCGCCCGCCATGTCGTGCCCGCCATGCGTCAGCAGGTGCTGGCCGGCGGCCGCGAGGGCGCCGCAGATCGAGTACCCCTCGATCGACCGGGCCGAGCCTTTGATGACATCGCCGCCGCGCTGAGCGAGAACGACGGGGCGATGATACATGCTCACGAGGCGCGAGCAGACGATTCCGACGACTCCGGCGTGCCACTGTTCGTGGGCCAAAACGATGATGCGCCGGTCGTCGCCGGTCATGCCCGCCTGCTCGGCCATCTCGCGCGCCTGCTGGACGATGGCGGACTCGGCGCTCTGCCGCTGGCGGTTCTGCCGCTCCAGTTGGGCGGCGAGTTGATGCGCCTCGGCCGGATCGTCCGTCGTGAAGAGGCGCAGCGCCTCGCGCGCGTGGCCCATTCGGCCGGCGGCATTGAGGCGCGGCGCCAGCCGGAACCCCACCGCCTCGCCGTCGATGCGGTCGGCGTCGTCGAGACCCGCGGCCGTGATGAGGGCGTTGAGGCCGACGTTGCCCGTGTCGCGCATGTGCCGCAGGCCGTAGCGCGCGATGATCCGGTTCTCGTCCACGAGGGGCACCACGTCGGCGATGGTCCCCAGCGCCGCCAGCGCGAGGTGGTCCTTGAGCACGGAGCGCAACCGGTCGGTGACGCGCTCCGAGCCGCACCACATCGTGGCCAGACGCCACGCGAGTTTGAACGCCACGCCGGCGCCGCAGAGATCGCCGAAGGGATACCCCGTCCCCGGCAGGCGCGGATGCACGAGGACCGTCGCCTCGGGCAGGTCGGCCCGGTCAACGGGCAACTCGTGATGATCAGTGATGATGAGATCGAGGCCAAGTTCCCGCGCCCGCTGGGCTTCGCTCCGGGCCGTGATGCCGCAATCGACGGTGATGATGAGATCCGCCTTCTCCGCGGCGATCTGCTCGATGGCCTCGACGTTCAGGCCGTAGCCCTCGTCGAGGCGGTGGGGGATGTAGGTGCGGATTTCGGCCTGCGGCGCGATGGCGCGGCAGGTGTGGTAGAGGATCGCCGCGGCGGTGATGCCGTCCACGTCGTAGTCGCCGTAGATCACGATCGGCCCGCTCCGCTTGAGTGACTCAAGCATGCGGGCGGCCGCCGCTTCGACGCCGGGCAGCAGGGCGGCGTCGTGGAGGAGATGCAGCGTGGGGTTGGTGAAGCGCTCGACCGCCTCGCGATCCACGACGCCGCGGCTCGCCAGGACGCGCTCTATGAGCGGCCGACGGCCGCTGGCCTCGCTCGACTCCATTCGCATCCGCCAGCGCGAGAGAACACCCTGGTCGAGAGTCTGCATCAGGCAAGGCTAGGCGAGGATGAGCGGGCGGGTTCGGCCGTCGCGCCATCGGGCACTGCCCCGATAGCGGCCGGCGCGGCAGGCGGCGCCGCCAGCGAGGTTGTCCATCGCCGCGGCCGCCACTACGATGCTCACCCGCATTCACCAAGGGTCGGCCCGCGTGGAAATACTCCTCTCAATCGCGATCTTCCTCGCCTTCGGCTTTGGATTCGTCCTCGTCAACATGCTTGTCGGGGCGATCATCCGACCGAGCGCGCCCAACCCCGAGAAGGCCTCGGTCTACGAGTGCGGCGAGCCGACCGTCGGCTCGAGCTGGGTCCAGTTTGACCTGCGCTTCTACGTCGTCGCCCTCTTCTACCTCATCTTCGATGTTGAAGTGGCGCTCATCTGGCCGATCGCGGTCGTCTTCCGCGAGCACGCCGGGCCGGCGCTGGTCATCGCGGGGGTGTTCATGGCGCTGATTCTGGTGGGGTACGTCTACGAGTGGTACTCGGGCAGCCTCGACTGGATCCGCAGCACGGTGAACGTGAAAGCGCCGGGGCGACTGGGTGGGATGGCCGGGGCGCGGCTGGGGACGATGACGCCCTCGGCGGAGGCGCGGCGCCTCGCCCGCCGCGATCCCGAGATGCTCGAGGAGGAGCGGGCCACCGCCGGCGCTTCGACATGAACCACCCGCGCGGTCGCACCTCCGTTTCGCGGCGCCGCCGCCGGGTCGCCCGCTCAACCCCGATGGCGGATCATCCGATCGGATGAAGTGCCGCACCGTCCGCGGCCAGCGCCCCACGCACCAGAGAGGATCACGCGCATGTCGGCCCGGTATCGCTCAGTGCTGATCTTCGGAGCGCCCGGCGTGGGGAAGGGGACGCAGGGCAAACTGCTCGGCGCCGTGCCCGGCTTCTTCCACCTTTCAACTGGCGACATCTTCCGCAGTCTCGACCGCCGGACCGAGGCCGGCCGAGTGTTCCTTGAGTACTCCGCGCGCGGCGAACTCGTTCCCGACGAATTCACCCTCGATCTCTGGCGAAACCACATGAAGCAGTTGATCGCGGCGGGGGGGTACGACCCGCAGCGGCAGCTGCTCGTGCTCGACGGCATCCCGCGCAGCGCCGCGCAGGCGCAGCAGATGGCCGGGGACGTCGAGGTCCTCCAGATCCTTCACCTCGTCGCCGGCGACGAACAGATCCTCCTCGAACGCATGCAGCGCCGCGCCCGGCGCGAGAACCGCCACGACGACGCCGACCCCGCCGTCATCCGCAACCGCTGGAGCGTCTACAACCGCGAGACGCTTCCCGTGCTCGAACACTACGGCGAGGAGTGCTGCGTGGAGATCGACGCGATCGGTTCCGCCGGCCGCGTCCTCCTCGACATCCTCAAGGCCGTCGTCCCCATTCACGAGGAACGCTTCGGCAACGCGCTCGAAGGTTGAGACGGAGGCATCCAATCCTCTTGCGAGTCGATCGTGCCTGCACGCG
>JBDIVQ010000082.1:0-18231 GCA_039794345.1 Phycisphaerae bacterium
CGCCCCCGCCACGGAGTTTGACCCCCGCACGCCCGGCCCTACCATCGTCCACCGGGCGATTAGTTCAGTTGGCTAGAACGCACGGATCACACCCGTGAGGTCACTGGTTCGAGTCCAGTATCGCCCACTCAACGCAAGTGAAGCCGGGGACGCAACTTGCGTCCTCCCGCCAACGGGGCGGCGCGGCCTTTTCACGCCAAAGCGGCTATCCGCATGGATAGCCGAGGGTGGAGGCGCGCATGGCGGCGAAGGAACGCACCCCGAAGTATCAGCGGCAAGCCGGCTCGGGCACTCGACCCGACCGGGCTTTCATCACCCTTCCTGGACGCCCTCGCATCTACCTCGGCAACTACGGCTCCGCGGAGTCGCGCGAACGCTACGCCCGGCTCATCGCGCAGTGGCGGGCCGGCCAGCCGATCGACGTGCCGGGGCGGCGCCGGGCCTGCGATGATGAACTGCTCACCGTCGAGGAGATCATCGCGCCGTACCTGGAGCGATGCGACATCCACTACCGCGACGCCGAGGGCCGGCCGACCTCGGAAGTGGCGAACATAACCCGCGCCCTGGCGGTCCTGCGCCGCCTCTACGGCTCGACGCCGGCGGCGCACTTCGGGCCTCGCGCGCTCAAGGCCGTCCGGGCCGACATGATCGCCGCGGGGCGCGTCCGGCCGTCGATCAATCGTGACGTCTGGCGGATCAAGGGCCTCTTCCGGTGGGCCGTCGAAGAGGAGCAGATCCCGCCGAGCGTCTACGAAGGGCTGCGGGCCGTCCGAGGCCTCGCCCGCGGCCGCAGCGAAGCCCCCGAGCCTGAGCCGGTGCGGCCCGTCCCTGATGACGCGATCGAGGCGACGCTCCCCCACCTGCCCCGCGACCTGGCGGACCTCGTGCGCCTGCATCGACTCACCGGCGCCCGCAGCGGCGAACTCCTGAGCCTGCGCCCGGGCGACATCGACACGAGCGGGGACGTCTGGACGGCGGCGCTCGAGCATCACAAGACGCGGCACCACGGCCACGAGCGGACGCTCTACTTCGGCCCGGGCGCCCAGGCGATTCTCCGGCCCCTGATGCTCCGCCGCCCGCCTGGAGCGTACCTGTTCAGCCCGGCAGCCTCGGAAGCGGACCGCCTCGCCGAGCGGCACGCGGCCCGCACGACGCCCCTCAACGCCGGCAACCGACCGGGGACGAATCGAGTGGCGAAGCGCCGCCGACCGCCGCGGGACCGCTACGACGTCACCGGCTACGCCCGGGCGATCGCCCGCGCCGTCCGCAAGGCCAACGCCGAGCGCAAAGCGCAGAGCGTGGCCGACGGCGTTGAGTGGGCGCCCATCCCGCACTGGCACCCGCACCAGATCCGGCACACTGTGGCGACTGAACTGCGGCGGACGCACGGCCTCGAGGTCGCGCGGACGCTGCTCGGGCACTCGACAATCACGATGGCGCAGCACTACGCCGAGGCCGACAACCGCCGCGCCCTGGCCGTGGCGAGAGAGGTGGGATGATCCATGCCGAAGTCGAACCCTCAACCTGAGCCGTTCAACCATCCTCGAGCGCGGTGCGGCTGCGGTCGCGCCCTGATTGTCAAGACCAATAGGGACGGCGGTCCCATGCTGTCGTGCCCCGATTGTCACGCTCACCTGCTTGTGCTCACGACGCCCGGGATGGATAAGCCGTGGTGGTGGTACGACGTTCATTCTGACGTGGACCGCCCTGTGTGGATGGGCGAACCATGAGCGCGACGATCGAACGAGAGCGGGCAGCCTCACGCGTGCGCCTCGACGTGATCCCGACGGCCTGCATCTGCGGGGGCCGCATGGAGTGGCGGGCGCCCTTCGCGGTCTGCGCCGAGTGCGGCCTGGCGATCCCGCCGCGGCCCGTGATGACCGAATCGACAACGCGGCCAACGCCGGCGGCCGCTCATCATGCCGGCGGTAGGTGACAACCTCAACGAAAGGTAGGTGACGAATGCAACCGACGATCATCAAGCCCGACTGGATGAACTACAACCCGCTTCGGACGGCCGAGGGGGACGACGTGCGCCTCATCGCGGCGGCATCGCCGGCGATGGATCTGTGGCGCGAGAAGGGCGGCCGGTACAACGCGCCGCTCCTGGATGACCTGATCCTGGGCGGTTGGAATCCCTGCATCGTGGGCGTCGAGACGGACGCCTACGAGCCGCACGTGCCGCGCGGATCGTGGCTCTTCTACGTTCACGAGCGCTGGCAGGACGGGAATCTCGTGCTCGTGCGCCTGCCGCGCCCGGGCGGCGGGTCTGCCCTTCGACTCCGGCATATCTGGATCGACGCCGACTGCTCCCGCGCGATCCTGATCCCGCCCGGCATCGCCTTCACCGGCGGAGATCCGCCCGAGCCTGGCGACCTCTTCGACCTGGGCGACCTGGAAGACCTCAGCCGCGATTGCAGTGAAGTCGGCGTGATCGAGGGGATGCTCATTCCCCAGGCCGACGGCACGATGCAGCACCGCCACGTGGGCGCCTTCGCCGAGCGCGACTGGGCGGGCCTCGAGCGCTGATACGATCTCGTGGCCAACCGGCCGCCGACGGGCGGCCGGGCGATCCGGCGCCGGCGCGGTTTCCACCTACGCCGCGTCGGCCCGGATCGCACTCTCGAAAGTAGGGACGCAATGACGAAGCACATCGACCACACAGAGTCGCGGAAGATCATGCAGGAGCGGCTGCTCGCCGCGGCGTCGATCGAGGACATCGCCGAGGCCCTCACAGACGTATGGGAGTGCTATGAGCCGCAAGCCGACACACTGGCCGAGGCGGAACGCGATCGACTGCTCTCCCTCGGGCTGGCGATCTGGCGCATGCAGGAGGCGGTGCGGGTCGGATCGCCGAAGGCGATCGCGGTGGCGCTCATGGAGGTCGGCGCGCGGCTGCAATCCCTCGAGGCATGGCCGCAGGTTGCCCCGAGTCAGGCACAGCGCGAGGAACTCAACTCATGGCGGGCCGGCCGCAAGCAACTTCGAGACGCGATCCGCGCGGTCAGAGACCAGCATCCGACCTGGAGCAATAAGCGAATCTTGAGGCACTTTCGGAGCGATCAAACGCTGCTCGCGCGCTTCCCGAAGTCGCCCGGGAAGGACACAGTGAGGCGGGCACTGGCCGCGCCCAGCGGCTGAGCGAAGCGGCAATCGCAGATTTTCCGGCGGCGCAAGTCAGACCTGCGCCGCTTTTTCATTGGGCGCGGCGGCTCGCCACTGGACGAATCTCGGGAACGTGGTCAAAGTCGTGGCAAACGCAAGGAGCGTGACCCATGAGTGACCTGCTCACCCCCGCCGCCGCCGCTCGAATCATCCCCAGGCCAGTCGCGCCCGCGACCGTCTGGCGGTGGTGCAACTACGGCGTCACCGCGCCAGACGGGCAGCGCGTCCTGCTCCAGCATGAGCGGATCGCCGGGCGGACCTACATCAAGCGCGCCGACCTGGACGCCTTTCTCGCGCGGCTCGGCCAAGCGGCCGCACAGCACTTCGCAGCCAAGCGTGAGCCTCGCCAGTCGAAGCGGGCCGAGCAGAAGGCCGAGGCGGCGCGAAAACTCGATCGCCGGATGAAGGCGACGGCCTGAAAAAACGCCGCGCGAATCTTGGGTGATGGCGCGCGGCGTGGAGATCAATTCCATGAAGCATAGGCAGACCAAAAAGAGCACGGGACTCTCACGCGAAGCGATCTGGTTTCGGCAGAGGATTGAGGAGGTCCGCCGACGCCGCCGACTGATGGCGCTGATCCGGCTGGCGGGATGGCGCCGGTGACAAACGCGACCGCCACCATTCTCGCCGCCTGGGCTGAGCGCCTCGGCGTCTCCGATGAGACGCTCCAATGCCTCGGCTGCACCCTCGACGGCGCCGGCAATCTGCGCTGGCCCGAGCGCGACGCCGATGGAGCGATCATCGGGTACTCCACCCGCTTCGACGACGGCAGCAAGAAGGCTGACGCCGGCGGGAAGAGGGGGCTGTGCTATTGCTCCCCGCTCCACCCTTACGCCGGCACCTCGCCGGATCAGCCGATCATTCTCGTGGAGGGGCTGAGCGACACCGCCGCGGCGACCGAACTCGGCTTCGACGCGATCGGCCGGCCCTCAGCGACGGGCGGCAATGCGCTCCTCGCGCCGCTCGTGAAGGACCGCCACATCTGCATCATGGGCGAGAATGATTCAGGCGCGGGGAAGACCGGCGCGGAGAAGTGTGCGAGCGACCTGCACGGGCACGCGGCCAGTGTGAAAGTGATCTTCCCGCCCGCCGAGCAGAAGGATCTTCGCGCATGGGTGGCCGCCGCGGGCCTCGATGTGGTGCGCGGCCAGTTGGCGACCGCAATCGACGATGCGCCGCTCTGGACTCCGCCTGAACAGCCGGGTGTGCGCATGAACGGCAAGGCGCGGGCGCCCGTGATCCGCCGCCTCGCCGACGTGGCGCCCGAGGCGATCGAATGGCTCTGGCCCGGTGTGATCGTTACGCGGGGCATCACCGGGATCGTCGGCGAGCCTGGTGAGGGCAAGAGCCTCTTCAGTGTGGACCTCTCCGCCCGCGTCTCAACGGGCGCGGGATGGCCCGATGCGCCCGGGCGCTACTTCGCGCCGCGCGGCGTCCTGCTCATCACGGCCGAGGACGCCCTGGCGAGCGTGGTGCGCCCGCGCCTCGACGCCGCCGGGGCCGACTGCTCACGCATCAATGCCCTTGACGCGGTGAAGGTCCGCGGCGAAGACGGCAAGCCCGTCGAGATGGCCTTCGACCTCACCGACATCGACGTGATAGAAGCGGCCGCCGACCGCACCGATGACCTCGGGCTCATCATCATCGACCCGTGGACGGCATTCCTGGGCAAGGCCAAGAGCAATGACGTCGGGGACACTCGGGCGCTCATGCGCCCCCTGCATCGACTGGCCGAGCAGCGGAACATCAGCATTGTGATCGTTTCGCACCTGCGCAAGGGCGAAGGCCGCGCCCTGCATCGGGCGGTCGGGTCGATCGGTTTCGTCGCCGCGGCCCGACTCGCCTGGGGCATCACCCGCGACCGCGAGCATCCCGACGTCTTCCGCCGACTGATGCTGCCGCTCAAGAGCAACTACTCCCCCGACAGCCGCGGCTTCGCCTACAGGATCGCGCCGCCAGTGAACGGGCAGCACCCTCGCCTCGAATGGGAGGTAGACCGAATCGACGTGCCGGCCGATGACCTGATGAGCGGAGGCGCGGCGAAGCCCGGACCAGATCCCGATGAGCAGGATCGGGCGTGTGAGTGGCTTCGGCAAGCGCTCAGCACAGGGCCACGCAAAGGGGCTGAGGTGGTGGAGGAAGCCCGAGAGTGTGAGAGTATCAGCAAGCGGACCCTGGAGCGGGCAAAGAAGACGCTCGGCATCGTGGCCTATCGGCCCGAGAACCCTGGCCCGTGGTGGTGGAGGTCGGCGTGAACATCGGATGGCACACCGCCAAGATAGATTCTGGCTACCCGCGATTGCAGCGTAGAAACACACTTTCAATGGGCACATCGCCAAGATCGCCATACATAGGGAACCTGGCGCTGTGCCCCACTGCCCGACCTCGGCCGTCTCCGCGGATCAAAGGTACTCCTGGCCGGGGGGTGCCATGCGGTGGCGAACGCGAGGCCCGCGCTTCCGCCAGACACTCCAACCCAACCCGAGGGCTGAATGAGCATTGAGCCTGCAAAACAAGAGGAATCATTGGGTTTCGTACGAGTGCGAGTGCCGTCGTGCCCGACATGCAACGTGCGGATGTACGTCGCCAGCAGCCGGCGCATCGGCCGAACTGACAGCGCGGTGCGATTCTGGAAGTGCCGCAAGTGCGGCGCGACCGACAAGACCACCGGCGCGGCGCGGCCGCTCAATGTTACAGCCAAGTAAACGACACCGCACAACGCGCGACAGCGCGCGGTAGGATGCAGCATGGCGACGCGAACCATCACGAACCCGAGCAAGGTGCCGAAGGTGAACCTCGCGGATCCGCGTCAACTCGCCGATCGACCGACGCTCACCACGAGCGACCTCGCCTCGATGCTCGAAGTCTCAGAGGCGTTCATCCGCGCCGAGATTCGAGCCGGCCGCCTGGAGGCCTTCGAGATCGCCGGCGGCTGGCGCACCACGTCAAGCGCGGTGGCCGCGTGGCTGGCCTCAAAGCGCATCGCCCCGAAGAAGACCATCGCACTGTGAAACGCCGCCCCATCCACCTTCGCGCCCCCGGTGACTCGACGCTCCAGGTCGATCGTGAAGCGGGCATCATCCGGGGCGCGAGCGTGATCGCGGCCGGCCCGGCGCTCGGCCACGGCTTCGAGGTCGATGACGTCATGCTCCGCCAGGTGGCGCGGCATGCGCTCGGCGGCGTCCGCGTCGGCTTCACCCACGGCGCCGACGATGACCTCGAAACCCGCATCGGCACGTTGCGCAGCCCGCGCATCGACGGCGGCCGCGTCCGCGGCGACATTCACTTCGGTTCCTACAGCAAGTCAACGCCGAAGGGCAACCTGCACGACTACCTGCTCGCGCTCGCCGACGAAGCCCCCGAGTCCCTCGGGTTGTCCATCGTCTTCGAGCCGGCCGACTTTGAGCGGCGCGACGGCAAGTCATTCGGCCGCGTCGCGCGGCTCGCGCGTGTCGATTTCGTCGGCGATCCCGCCGCCAACCCGCGCGGTCTCCTCTCAACCCCCAACGAGGATCCCAACGTGAAAGTAACGAAAGAACTCCGGGCCGCGCTCGCCGCCCGAGGACTCGTCAGCCTCGAAGCGACCGACGAAGAGGCGCTCGCATTCGTCAAGTCCATGATCGCCAGCGCCCAGGGCGTCGGCGAAGGCGGCGACGATGGTGGGAGCGACGGCAACATGCCGACCGGCGGCGACGGCGGCGCCATGAGCGCCGGCGTCAAGGCCGGCGTCGCCCTGGAGCGCAAGCGCGTCGCGCACATCCGCGGCGTCGCCCGCCAATTGCAACTCGGCGACGGATGGGCCCAGCAGCAGATCGCCGGCGGCTTCGAGATCGCCGCAGTGAACGACAACGCGATCAAGACACTGGAGCAGCGAACTATGGGCGGCCGCTTCAACCCCGGCGACCTGCACATGACGCGCGAGCCGGGCGACGGCCTGCGCGAAGCGTTCATCGACAGCATCGGCCTCAAGCGCGGCCAGAAGATCGACAAGCCGCACGCCCGCGTCCGCGAACTCCAGGGCCGCTCGCTCCATGAGCAGTGGCGGTACTACCTGGAGCGCTCCCTCGGCGTCGATTGCACCGGCCTGGGCGCGGCCGCGCTGATGAAAGCGGCCTGCGACCCGCGTGAGTTTGCGAAACTCAGCGGCGGCGTCGTGGGGCACAGCACGAGCGACTTCCCGTCCATCCTCGCCGACTCCCTCAACAAGACCCTTCGCGCCGAGTACATGCTCCGGCCCGCCACGTGGCGCTTGTGGGCGGCGCAGAAGATGGCGCCGGACTTCAAGCAGGTGAGCCGCGCCATGCTGGCCGATGCGCCCGTGCCGCTGCTCACCGCCGAGGGTGCGGAGATTCAGCACTGCACCATCGGCGACTCGCGCGAGGTCTACACCCTCGGCACCTACACTCGCCAGTTTGCGCAGACCTGGCAGAGCCTCGTGAACGATGACCTCGGCGCCTTCGACGGCCTGGAGCGTCGCCTCGTCCTGGCGGCCCGCGCGATCGAGGATGACCTCGCCTACTCGCCACTCACGAGCAACCAAGTCATGACCGAGGATGGTGTCGCCCTGTTCGACACAGCGCACGGCAACATCATCACCGGGACGAGCGCCGACCCGCCGAGCGTCGCGCAACTCGGCCTCATGCGGCAACTGCTCGCGCGGCAGCAGGGGCCGGGCGGCAACTACCTGAACCTTCGCGCCAAGGCGGTGCTCTGCCCCGTGGGGCTGCTCACAGCCGTCGAGCAACTCGTCGTTTCCCTCGTCGATCCTGCGAAGCAGAATGACGCGGCGAATCCCGATTGGATTCGCGCGCTCATCCCCGTCGGCGATCCGCGCCTCGACGCGAACAGCGTCCAGAAGTGGTACCTCGTGAGCGGCGACATCGACACCGTTGAGGTCTGTTTCCTCGAGGATGAGCCGGTGCCCGTGGTCGAAACGGACCAGGCGTGGGACGTGCTCGGCGTGCGCTACCGCGTCCGGCACAGCGTCGCGGCCCGCGCCATCGACTACCGCGGCCTCGCGCGAAACGATGGATGATTCATGTCGGACCCCGGGCGCGGCACTTCGCGGCGCCGCGCCCGGGTGTCTCTTCCCTTCGCCGCGATCATCATGGAGCCGCGACCGTGATAACCCTCACCTTCGATCCCAACGCCACCAGCCACGTCCTCAGCGTCATGCAGGCGCAGCAAGGCGCGGACGTGAGCACACTCCTGAACGCCGCCGCGGTGAATGTGATCGCCGCCTGCGAGCAGGTCATGCGCGAGCGGCCGGTGTCGGCGTCCGATGAGCAGGAGGACGCCCGCGCCGCCGCCGTCCTCGAAGTGGCGATCGGGTGCCTGCGGTTCATCATCGACGCCCACGGCAACAGCGTGCGAGGCACACTCCCCCCCGGCTTCACCGGGATATCAGTGGAGGCGACGCTCGAAGCCGGCGACGATGGCCGGGACCGCGTGCGCTTCCGGCCACTGGAGATCCAGAAGACAGGCGGTGAGTGATGGCACAGACCTCCCGCGACGTTGAGATCGGCCTGAAAGCCCGCGACGCCTACAGCGGCGAGTTTGCGAAACTCTCCAAGCGCATCGAGGGTGTCCGCGCGGAAGCGGCCGGCATCGCCGGCAGCCTCGGCGGCCTCAAAGCGATGGCCGCCGGCTTCGCCACCATCGGCGGCACTCAGGGCGCCGTCCAACTGGCGACGGCAGCGGTCAAAGCCTTCCGCGGCGACGCTGAGGGAGCCGCCGAAGTCCTGGAGCGCTTGCCCTTCGGCATCGGCGGCGTAGTCCGCAGCCTACGCGAACTCACCGACGCGACCAAGGGCATGGGGGAACTCCGCGAACGGCTCGACGAAGCCTCGAAGGCCGCCCAGCAACTCGCCCGCGAGAATGCCACAGCCTTCAGCGCGCTGCAAGGGAACCTCGCCGCCTTCGGTCCCTTCGCTGAAAAACTCCGCGAGGAAATCCGGCTGCTCTCCGTCGAGGGCCTGGACCGCGAGGCCGAGCAGGCCGCGATCGCCGCCGAGGCCAGGGGGCGGGCGCTCGAGCAGATGAACGATCGTCTACGCGCCTCGGCCCAGGCGGCCCAGCAAGCCGCGAGGCATGAGGCGCAGGCGCTCCGCGAAGAACTCGCGCTCGTCCGCGAAGAATACCACAAGACGGGCTCGATCAAGCGCGCCATCGAACTCCAGGAGCGCAAGGCCCAACTTGAGGGCCTGATCGATCGACGCGACGCCGAGGCCGAGGCGGCCCGCAAGGTGCTCGAACTCCAGGAGCAGCAGATCCCGGCGATACAGCGTCTCATCGACGAGCGCAACCGCCTCGAGCGTGAGGCCGTCGAAGAACGCCGGCGGCTGCACCAGCAGGAGATTGACGAGCGCCTCGAGCGCGAGCGCCAGGCCCAGCAGGAGCGGACCGCGCTCGAGGAGAAGCGCCTCACCGAAGAGCGCCAGCGGGAACAGGATCGGCTGCTCCGCGCTGCGCAGCAGCGTGTCCAGCCGTCCGGCGTCGCCCCCATCGAAGGGCGATTCATCACCCGCGCCCCCGAAGGTCTATTCGCCGCCCAGCGCGGCACCGCGGAAGCGCAACTGCTCGCCCGAATGAACGCGCTCCAACAGCAGGGGATCGAGACGACGAAAGAGGTGCGCGACATTCTCACCCGAATCGAGCGCGACCGCACCATCATCCGCGTCGAAAACAACTGACCGCCCGCACTCACGCCGGGCGGTCACGTTTCCACCTATCTTCGCGCGCATCGAGCGCCGGCAGTGAAGCGGCGTCGGTTTATCCATGATAGGAAAACTCTGCAAAACGCTTGACGCCTGCAAAGAGTGTGATAGGATTCCGAGCGAAAAGGCCGGTTGGGCGCTCCCTCGGGCGTATCACACCCGTGAGGTCACTGGTTCGAGTCCAGTATCGCCCATTGGTCTCATCGTCCGCGGCCGCGGCCGAACCCGGGGACGACCCGGCCCTCCTCGAACCGCACCACCCCGGCGCACCCAGGCGATCCGCCCGCGATCGCAATCCCGCCCCCCTCTCGTTCTTCTTCTTCTCTCTCCTTCCCACCCCCGCGGCCGCAGCCCGAGCCATCGCCCGACAACCCGCCGCGCCCTGATCGGGTGCGACGATGAAGGTCATGGGAAGCCCTCAGGCGTATGCCATCGTAGAGGGATTCCCCACCGTTCGCGGCTTGTCCGGGATGCCGAGGCGCAGTAACGTGTGGCACATGCGAAAGACTCGAAAGACCAAATCCTCTACACCGCTCGCGCCGGCGCAGAACGAACTGGAGGCTGGTTCCCCAGGCGAAACTGGGTACGTTGACGACTTCATCTCCGGTACTCGTGTTCGCGCCACCTCGGAAGAAGTCGATGCGGTTCAGGTCTTCGCTCGCCGTTTGGTTGAGGACTACGGATACGCAAAGCGCCAGATTCAGACCCGGCCACAGTACCGCGTTCGCATGCGCCCATCTGACGAGGGGAAGGCGTACCCCGTCGATATCGCCGTGTTCAACTCGGCCAAGAAAACCGAGGGCGAGTTGTTCATGGTCGTCGAGTGCAAGAAGAAGGACCGCAAGGATGGCGAGCACCAGCTCCGCCTGTACATGGACATGTCCGCCGCCGAGGTGGGA
This sequence comes from Phycisphaerae bacterium, assembly GCA_039794345.1. Taxonomy (GTDB): domain Bacteria; phylum Planctomycetota; class Phycisphaerae; order Phycisphaerales; family UBA5793; genus UBA5793. The sequence goes on from JBDIVQ010000082.1 coordinate 10,781, forward strand.
GTCTGGTTCAACGGCGAAGAGCACCTGTATCTGCGGAAGGTCCACCACAGAGACGGCCGGCGCACCTACGAAGAACTGCCGACCATCCCGCGCAAAGGCCAGCGGATTGAGGACATCGGCCTTTACAAACGGAAAGACCTCCGCAAACCCGCGAATCTCAAGGCGACGTTCAGGGACATCCGGAACCACTTGGCGGGCATGACCACCGGCATCACCCGCGATGAGGCGCTCGCCCAAGAGATCATCAATGTCCTGTTTTGCAAGATACTGGACGAGCAGAATTGCAACCCCGAGGACACCGTCGTGTTCCGGGCGGGCGTCGGTGAATCGGCTGATGACGTGAAGATCCGTGTTGTACGGCTCTTCGACGCAGTCAAGCACAAGATGTACGGCGACGTGTTCGACCCGTCTGACACGATCAAGCTTGATGCCACGAGTCTTCGATACGTTGTCGGCGAACTTCAGAATTACTGCATCATGGATGCTGATCGGGATGCGGTAGGGGATGCTTTCGAAGTGTTCATCGGTCCCGCGCTTCGCGGTTCTGAGGGCCAGTTCTTTACTCCCCGCAACGTCGTGGACATGATGGTGAAGATCGTTGACCCGAAGCCCGGTGAGCGGATTATCGACCCCGCCTGCGGCTCCGGAGGGTTCCTTATCGGCGCGCTCGCGCATGTGTGGACCGCACAAGCCGTCGAGGCGGAACGCAAGGGTTGGAAGCCCGCGCAACTCGCCCAGCGGCAGATGCAGGTCTCCACCGACTGCTTCCGTGGGATCGACAAGGACTCCTTCCTCGCCAAAGTCTGTAAGGCGTACATGGCGCTGGTCGGCGACGGCCGCGGCGGCATCTTCTGCCGCAACTCGTTGGAGCCGTTCTCGACCTGGCCTGAGGCTATGCGCGAGAAGATCAAGCCCGGCACGTTCGACGTGATCCTGACCAATCCCCCTTTCGGAAAAAAGATTGTTGTGAAGGGCGAGCCGATCCTGTCCCAGTTCGATCTGGGCTACAAGTGGAAGCGGGACAAGGAAACCAAGACGCTCGTCAAAACCGCCACGCTGCACGACGACCAGCCGCCGCAAATCCTGTTCCTCGAACGGTGCTTGCAGTTGTTGAGACCGGGCGGTCGGCTCGGAATCGTCCTGCCCGAAGCAGTGTTCGGGATGCCGACGTATGAGTACGTCGTCACCTGGCTGCAACAGCGGGCCAAGATTCGCGGCGTTGTGTCCATGCCCGAAGCACTCTTCAAGACCAGCGGCAAGGGCGGTACGCACGCGAAGGTGTGCGTCCTGTTCGTCGAGAACGCCAAGCCGAAAAAGGGCGAGGACTACGACATCTTCATGGCGGATGTGAAGTGGTGCGGCCACGACTCGCGGGCGAACCCGACCTACAGAAAGGACAAGACGGGTAAGTTGGTGTTATTGGATGAAGTTCCTACCGTGTACGAGAAGTGGTCCGCGATCATGGACGAGTGGTAGAGGAACCGACCCATGAGCACCGCCACCGGCCAAGACCACATCGGCTTCAAGACGGCGCTCAGCGCCGTCCGGCGCAGCATTTTCCTTCCCAAGTACTACAACCCCGAGATTGCGGCGCGACTCGCGGCGCTGAAGATGACGCACGCCCTCCTGACGCTCGGCGAACTACTCCAACGGAAGCACCTTTTCTTCAACACCGGGGATGAAATCGGGAAGATGGCATATGGGACTGGCACGATCCCGTTCGTCCGGACCTCGGACGTCTCCAACTGGGAGTTGAAGACTGATGCGAAGCAGGGCGTGAGCGAAGAGATCTTCGAGGTCCATGGACCCGCCCAAGACGTGCGGGCGGGCGACATCATGTTTGTCCGGGATGGAACCTATTTGATCGGGCAGATTGCTCTTGTGACGGAATCTGACCTCCCTCTCCTGTACCAGTCTCACATCGTCAAGTTTCGTGTCGCTCCGACTTCGCCCGTGTCCTCGACGCTTCTGATGGCGTGCCTGAGTGCGCCCATCGTCAAGCGGCAGATTCGCGCGAAGCAGTTCACGGCTGACATCATCGACACTGTTGGCAACCGCTGGAAGGAATTGGTTCTGCCGGTGCCGCGCGATCCGACGACGGCCAAGCGCGTGTCCGCTGAGGTTGCCGCATTGACCACCGAACGATCGCGTCTGCGGGACAAGATCAGGAAGATTCCGTTCTTGGTAGAAGGCGTGATCGACAGCACCGACGCGGAGTTACCGGAAGGCGCAATCGTCGGCGCAGCAGAAAGCGGCAATCCGGGCTTTTCGCGGTCACTTTCCGACATTCATAGGGGCGTATTTATCCCGAAGTACTACGACCCAATCATCCAGGCCGACTTGCGGAGGTTCGAGCGTAACCACAGGTTTGTGTCGCTCGCGCGGCTCGTCAAAGACGGTATCCTGTCTTGGGAAACTGGGATCGAAGTCGGCAAGATGGCCTACGGGACGGGCGACATTCCCTTCATCCGCACATCCGACATCTCGAACTGGGAACTCAAGGGCGACCCAAAGCAGGCTGTCTCCGAGGACATCTACGAGGCCAACCGCCAGGACGTGAAGGCGGGGGACATCTTCGTTGTCCGTGACGGAACCTACCTTGTCGGTACCTCCTGCATCCTGACTGAGAAGGACACGCGCATTCTCTACTGTGGCGGTCTCTACAAACTCCGGGTTGAGAAGCGGGAGGAAATGGACCCGTACCTGCTTCTCGCGCTCCTGAACGCGCCGATCGTCCGCCGCCAGATGCGCTCCAAGCAGTTCACGCGCGACATCATCGACACGCTGGGAAAAAGACTCTTTGAAGTCCTGCTGCCGATTCCGAAGAATCCTAAACTGCGAGCCGCCATTGTGAAGGAAACACGGGAGGTCATCGAAACGCGGGCGAGACTTCGTGATCGCACGAAAGACATCGCACTTGAGGTTGAGGGAATCGACACTCCCGGTGAAGCGGAGCTGGAAGTCTTGGGCAGCGGGTAGCCGCTTGGGATATGCCTCGATGTGACGTGCTCGTCGCGAGCGATCACTCCTCACCGCGTGTGGCAGTCGGGGCAGCAGTAGGCGCAGCCGTCAACGGGCGTGTAGCCCTTGGCACGCGCGGCCCTCAGGGCGCTCCAGCAGTTGCTCTGCTCGCCGAGGTCATCGCGATTCTCCGGCAGGGGAGGGAAGGGGCACACGCCGTGCTGATGCACTTCGTGCTCGCCAGTCGGCTGGGCGTTGCGATTGACGTAGTAGCGGGGCATGAATCAACTCCGCCCGCCCCGGCGGGTCCATCCACCGGGGCGGGATCAAGGAATCCCCCCGCAATCCACCCTATCCCGGTTGCCGTACACGGTCAACCCGATCCGGGGAGGCGTTGACGAATCCCCCGGGGAACCGGACGAGTGGGGGTGGAGCGAGGGACGGTTGCTTGCGCGCAACGGCTGTTTCCTTTCTCCATTCGCGCGTTTCCCCGGAGTTCACTGCCGCGCCGGCGCGCGGCGCGTTCGTGGGGCGCGGGCATTCGCGCGCGCAGCGCGAGGATTCGTACGCGCCAGCCCCCGGCGCGGCAGGAAGCCCCGTCCATTCTTCAGAATGCCGCTTCCAAACAGGTGTTGCGCGCGGGCAAACGCGCGCCGGAGGGGTCGGTTTCGTCAGGATGCCGGGAGGAAACGTTGACCTGCGCGCCGGCGGATACGACTTTTCCCCTACTTAATGCAAAGTTATCCACCAAGTGTTGACGAACACTCATGCACGATATAGAGTATTGCCGATATTGCAGAAATGCCACATGTGGTGGTGTGCGCCTGCCTTTTTGGCAGGCGTTCGGTGGTGTCCTGCCGTTCTGGCGGACCTTGACCCCAGCCCAACTATAACCGAATTTGACGTAACTTGTTGCGGTTGAACCGTTTGCGCGAATCCTGCGATTCCGGTACGCCGGGCATCAGTATTGCGACGGGGCCCCCAATCGTGCCGGATCGGCTGGCGCGGACCCTTGCAAACCGTATTGAGGTGCAGATAAGTCATGACGTACGAGATCGACTTTCTCCGAGTAGGAGAACCCGGTGAGGATGGAAAGTGTTCGAAGAGTGGGGACGCAATTGCCATACGATGGGGCAACCTGAACGGTCCTCCGAGTGAGCAAACGGTCGCCATTATTGACGGGGGGTTCACATCGAGCGGCGAGAAGATCGTGCGTCACGTTAAGGAATGGTACAAGACGGACGTCGTAGATTTTGTCGTTTCCAGTCATCCGCACGATGACCACATCAGCGGCCTGTTTCCCGTGCTGGAGTCGCTTGAAGTACGTACGCTTCTCATGCACAAGCCGTGGGAGCACGCGCGCGACATCGTCGATATTGCGAGTGATGGGCGATTACGATATCGAGGAACTGCAACCCGCGCCAAGGAATCCTTTGAGTGCGCGTGGGATCTCTATCGCCTCGCTGTTTCCAAGGGTATCAGGGTTGTTGAGCCGTTTCAAGGGGTCAGTAGCGCAGACGGCGTCATGACGATCATCGGGCCGAGCCTTGAGCTCTACGTGGAGTTGCTGGCGTCGGACATGGCGGGTGCCAAGGCCGCGCTGCCTGGCCTACTCGGGGCAGCCGCAGTCGTGAGGCGCGGCGTGACGGCGATGATGCGAGCGATTGCAGAGACATGGGACAAAGAGATCCTCGTCGAACCAGCATCCGACGCGGTTCAGCCCTTGAACAACACCAGTACGGTGATTCACTTTGACTTCGGCGATTCGAAGGCGCTCTTGACCGCTGATGCCGGCGTTCTGGCGTTGGAGCGAGCGGCGGATTTCGCCGATGCGTTCGGAATTCCTCTCCATGAATGCAATCGAGTTCAGATTCCGCATCACGGGAGCAAACGCAACGTCGGACCCAGGATTCTGGATCGGATCGTCGGTCCGATCAAGGCGACCGACGACGATGGGCCAAAAACGGGCATGCTGTCGGCTGCGAAGGACGGCGAACCGAAGCACCCGTCGGCGAGAGTCACGAATGCCTTTCGGCGTCGGGGTGCGCCCGCATGCGCGACGCAAGGGTCGACAAAGTGCTTCGCCTCAAAAGACGCTCCTGACAGAGGGTGGCAGAAGGCGGAGAAGATTCCATTCCGTTCAACATACGACGAGGAGGACTCGTGAATCAGCGAACCTCTGGGTGTCCCCAGCACTGGTACGACTCCTACACAATGAAAGCCCGAGCGTGGCCCGCGCTGCTCGCCGCCCTGCCGGTAGCAGGAGTGCTGTCACTTCTCTTCCCGGACGTTGAGTGGTGGCGCATCGGTGTTCTGGGCACGATTGTTGGTGGCGCACTCGTCTTCCTCTTGGCTCAGATCGCGCGCAGCGCCGGAAAGTCAAAGGAGCCGGATCTTTTCACGAAGTGGGGTAGCAAGCCAACAACGCGCTATCTTCGGCACCGAGAATCTCCGCTTGACTCCCGTACACTCGGACGATATCACCGAAACATTACGCTACTTGATGCATCGCTGGAAATGCCCTCGCCCGCACACGAGGCATCGGATGCGGCAAGCGCTGATGCTGTTTACGAAGCCGCCTCTCGCCTACTCATCAACCGGACGCGCGATACCGCGAGATTCCCGCTTCTCTTTAAAGAGAACACTCACTACGGGTTTTCGCGGAATCTTTGGGCACTCAAGCCGATTGCGATCGGGATTTCCGTAGCCGCATTAGTCGCATTTACTGCAATCGCTAGCCACGGATATTTCAACACCGAGGCAGTGCCGCTCGCGCCAGTGGTCCTTGCCATTCTGACGCTCGCCTGGATGGCCTTGTGGCTTTCGTGGTTCACCCCCGAATGGGTTCGTGTGGCTGCCGATGCGTATGCCGAGCGGCTCTTGGAAGCATCTGACGATCTAATCCGAGATCAGACATCGCAAGCGAAAGGACGCCAGGATTAGCGTCAAGCGCGCGTTTCCTCCGGGGAAACGCGCGCGTTTTGTGGGTGGGCTTGAGGCTCCGGCGAGAAAGTTTAGAAAATCGGCGCTGATCCTGATGTTTCTGTCAAGGGCGCGGCAGGTGATTCCGATACCCGCTTCTGGTTTGGTGGCGGCGGCGCGGGCCGTCGCGGCCGGGCCGGGGATCGGCTGAGAGAGATCACAACTGAGAGTTGTCTATTTACACCGCTGCGCGGCTGGCCGCTTCGTGTGCGCCCCGGCTGCGCGGCTCTGGAGATTGCATCATGGGTAAGGCATACCAGCAGAGCACATCGTACATTCCCAGCACGGATGCGGCCTTTCGCGACTGGCTCAACAACTTCTCGACGCTCATCAGCGCCGATCCGGGCAAGTACGGCCTCGACGCGAGCGATGCGGCGGTGATCGCGGACCACTACGCGAACTACAACGCGGCGTACCAGGTCGTGCAGACGCCCTCGACGCGCAACTCGGGCACGATTGCGCAGAAGGATGCGCTCAAGGCCTCGGCGGTCGGGTCTGTGCGGGTCTATGCGCAGATGATCAAGACCAACGCGGGCGTGGACAACCAGGACAAGATCGACCTGGGATTGCATGTGAACGATCCGACGCCGACGCCGATCCCGCAGCCGAGCACGGCTCCGCTGCTGACGATCCAGGCGGCGTTCAGCGGCGAGCACCTCATCCGGTATGCAGATGAGAACACGCCGGCGAGCAGGCGCAAGCCGCATGGGGCGATCCAGATTCAGATCAATCGGACGATCGCGGTGGGGGTGGACCCGGACCCGGCGAACTCGACGATGATGGGGCTGTACACCAAGCAGCCGGTGCTGGCGATGGCGGACCCGGTGGATGTGGGCAAGACGGCGACGTATTTCGGCCGGTGGGTGACGCGGACGGGCCTGTTCGGGCCGTGGAGTCTGCCGGTGGCGATGACGATCGCGTTCGGCGGGCCGGTGGAGCAGAGTCTGGTGCTGCCGACGGGCGGCGGGACGCCGGAAGAGTTCAAGGCGAAGATCGCGGCGTAGTTCTCACCGCAGAGAACACAGAGGGCGCAGAGAGAGTCGGCGGTCGAATCGGGATCGCACTCCTCTGACGCCCGGCAGAGCAATCGAACATCAAACACCCTTTGAGGAGAGTCAATCATGGCGTTGAGGACAGTCAAGAGAACGAATGCGCGGAATCGCGCGGCGCTGGACCCGTCGGTGCCGAAGAAGTTGACGCCTGCGGTGATTTCGAGCATCGCGGCGACGGCGGCGGACACGATCGAGATCACCTTTAACACGCGGGTAATGGTGAACTCGACGCCGGCCCTGACGGCCGGGGGCGCGACGCCGGTTTCGGTCGTCAGCGCGACGCAGATCAGTGCGACGGTGGTCGAGATGCAGTTCTCGGGCAACGTGCGGGGGACGAACCTCCAGGTTCAGGAAGGGGCGGCTGGCGTGCGGACACCGGCGGGGGGTTTCATCCCGGCCGGTTCGTATGCCATCCCGACGTTTCCCTGAGCCGCCTGTGCCTTCGGGCGCGACGTG
>JBDIVQ010000083.1:0-18148 GCA_039794345.1 Phycisphaerae bacterium
GGACTGAACTCACCACGAAGTACACGACGTTCACCGTCATGTTCCCCAGCAGCAGCGTGATGAGCAGCATCCGCGGGCTTGCCAGCAGCGCCGCCGCCGAACGCGACAGCGCATCCGGACTCGCCGCCAGATCATGGCGCTCGTGCGCCCGCAGCCCGAAAAACGCCGTCTCGCTCCCGCTGAACGCCGCGCTCAGCGCCGCCGCGATCGGCAGGATGACCAGAAGTGGAATGTCAGCCGATCCCCAGGGGAACATGGCGGCGGATCATAGGAGGCGCCGGCTCCTCCGCGATCCGCGCCGCGTTGGATTGTCATCCCACTCCCACACGCCTCATGGATCGCGCCCGAACGTGAGTCGCAGCACCGCCTGCTTGAGGAAGTGGACGTGCTGGTCGCCGGGGAGCGGGTTGCTTCCTGTTCCCAGGCGCTCGGCCTTGAAGAGCACGCCGTAGTTCGGGATCGACTGGCTCGCCCAGTCCGCGGCGAGGGTTCCGAGCGCTTCGCTGTGCCCGAAACTCACGGGATTGCCGTACTTCATCGGCACCGCGCGAATGGGGTTTGGCGGGTCGGGGATGATGTGCGGCGGCAGGTCCACTGACCCGAGTTCCCCCGTTTCGTAGTTGTTCGCGTTGAACAGTTCGCTCGTCCACGTCGTCATCCGGTGAATCGTGATCAGTCCCGTGTCGGTGTCGTTGTCGTAATACCCCTCCTGCTTCCACGCCACCGAGTCGCGCTTGAAGGCGACGATGATCTGCGCGTCGATGAGGTCGCTCCACTCAAAGCCCGGAGGCAACTCGAACGTGACGGGAAACTCGAACTTGAGGCGGGCGCGATATTCGAATTCGTCGCCGCCGTAGTCCTCGACGTTCTCGTGCCCGGGAGTGAGTTCCGCCGTCACTTCACTGCTGTCGCTCCTCATGATGAGGTAGGAAGAGCAGGGCACGTCCACGACGCGCAGGTCGGGCGCGGCGTCGCCGTCGAGCACCATCTCTTCCATCTCGGCGACGAGTTGGTTGTAGGTCTGCGTCTCCAACTGCGTCATCTGCCCGGCGAGCAGGTCGTACTCGCGGTCGGGGTCGGCCGTGAGGTCGAAGAACTCGTCAGAGACGTAGGTCATCTCTCCGTCCTCGTTCTCGATGTAGGCCACAAGAACGTAGGTCTGCCCACCCTGATAAGTGATGAAGTGATCGACGGTGAACACGTTCGGCTCGGCCGGCAGCGCCACGGAGACGGCCGTCGGCCACTCGTCCACGAGGCGGTCGCGCATAAAGAGGTAGGCGGACATCTGCTCGACGGTCATGTAGCCATGCACGAGATTCTCATCCTCGCCATGTACGCTGAAGTCGTAGAACTCGTCGTCAAGCATGTCGTCGAGGCCGGGCGTGTTGTACTCTCCCGTGTTCGAGTCGGAGTTGCAGACGAGTTTGTAGTGATCCCAGACGAAGGCGACGCGCCAGATGTGGGAACCCCCCTCGCGATTGCCGTAACTGGAGAGGCTGAACGCGCGGGGATCGACGGGGCTGCCGTAGCCGATGGCGTGGGCGAAGGAGATGCCGCGGCGGGGGAAGCGGCCGTACTCGTTGTCGCGCTCGGATGGACTCGCCCCGACGATGTCGCCTATCGTGTCATAAGAGTCCACGTGGTTGATGAGGCGTGTGTTCTCAGTATTCTCCAGTTCCCTGTCCGTGATTCCCTCCCCCATGACGAACAGGGGCACTCGGAGGCCGCCCTCAAACGTCGAGTTCTTGGCGCGGCCCTCGCCATGGGTGGAGACCAGATGGTCCGTCCCGTTGTCTCCGAGGAAGAACACAATCGACTTGGACTGAGACCGGTACGTTCGGTTTTCGTCGTCCTGGATCACGCCTAGATCGAACAGCAGGGCGCGGATCACGGTGTCGATCGCCTCGACGTTCTGGATGAAGCGCCTTTGTTCCCCCCGGTTGTTGTTCTGGTTCGGGTGCCCCGGGTCGTATCCCCACAGCGCCCAAGTCTCCGGGCACAGATCCTTGTGAACCCGCCACCAGTGGAAGCCCTCGGTAAGGGGGTAGTTGGGATCCTCATCTCCGTGCCGCCGATGCGGCGTGATCGTGTGGAAGAAGAGGGCGTAGGGCATCTGCTCCTCGCCGACCCAGGGGCGGTTGTTCACCGCGTTCACCGCCCACTGGTAGGCATCAACCATGTGCTCATCGCCCACCTGGAGGGGGTCGTCATCGCAGATCGTCGCCATCCAGTCGTAGGACACGTGGAATCCCTGCTGCGTCGGCAGCAGGCCGAGGTCATCATCATCCTCGTTGTAGCCGAGGTGCCACTTGTCCACGAGGATCGTGTAGTAGCCGTCCTGTTCGAGGTGGCGCAGGACTTCGGCGATCGTCTTCTCCTGCGTCTGGAGACCGAGGCGGTTGGTGACCTTGGCGCCCTCGCCTTCGAGCGGATCGCCCGTGCAGGGATCCGCATCCCAGGGAGTGAATCGGCCGAGGACGCCGTTGACTCCCGTGTCGCAGGCGTTGCGCCCCGTCATGAGCGCTGCGCGCGTCGGCGAGCAGTTCGGGTTGACGCGGCAGTTGGTGAAACTCACTCCCTGCCTGGCGAGTTCCCGGAGCGTCGGCGTCTCACACTCCATGTCGTTGGGCCAGTACGGCCCCTCTATCGACTCGATCCCCTGATCGTCCGTGAGGATGAAGATGAGATTCGGCCTGTTCTGCGCGAGGGCCGAGACGGTGAATGAGCAGTTAAGTGCGACAAGCGCCAGCATCGTTCCGGGGATGCGCATGACCTTCCTCCCGTCGGTTTGCGGCCTGCCACTCCAGGCACGTCAAGTTTGAATTGGACCTCTATGTCCAATATACAGGCGCGGCGGGCGGCGGGCGGCGGAGAAGCAACGTCAACGCACCTTTCAGGGTGGTTTCCCTATGGGATCGTGGTGCTCGCCCCAGGCGCGATCGAGCGATCGCAGGTATACTCCGTTGCCGGTGATTCGCCGAGGGAGGTAGCCCATGCATTATGTTCGCATGATGTTTGTAGCGGCGGCCGCGTGCGTTACGCTGAATGGCGGCCTCGCCCTGGCACAGCCGGCGGGCGTCGCCGGCTATGAGGTGATCGACCTTGGAGTCGTGCCCGGTCAATCCGTGTCAGGCGTACAGGGTTTGGATGACTACGGGCGTGTGGCGGGCGATTCGGGCGTGGTGCTTCCTGCTTCCTTTGCCTGGATCAATGGCGAACTGCTCATCGTTCCGGCGCCGCCGGGATACGAACGGCCGCGAGTCAACGACATTGGAAACGGTCCCGTCATCAGCGGGCGCGCCACGCGCATTGGTTCTCCTGACTGGCACCCTGTCCTGTGGACGGCGACCCAGGGCATCTTCATTCTGAACTTGGTTCCGGGAACAACAGTCGGAAGCGCCCGCAGTGTGGATGACCGGCGCTGGCCGCTGACCTCAAGCGCGGGCGTGTGCAGCGCAGGCGTTGACTACGCGACGACTTGGCGCGGCCTCTCCGCCACGCAGGTGGGCGGGGCGCGAAGCGGCGCCGACGCCATCAACAACCTCGGCCACGCCGCAGGCACGGCGCGCAACCAACTCGGCGTCTCGCGCCCCACGCTCTGGCGCGACGGCCAGACCATCGACATCGGCGGCGAACCCTACGACCAGGACGGCACCGCCACCGGCGTCAACGACTGGACCGAGGCGGTGGGCAACCTCCCGAACCTCCGACGCCCCTTCCGCTGGTTCAACGGCCACACCGTCCTGCTGCCCAAACTCTATCCGTGCAGTACGGTCGGCCAGGCGTGGGCCGTGAACGACGCCGGTCTCATCGCGGGCCAGGACGCACGCCGGGACTGCGGAGGTTCCGTAGCGATGATCTGGGAGCGCCTGACGCCGCGCGCCCAGGTTCCGGCGGAGTACGCGGTGTTCGATCTCAACAATCACATTCCGCGTCACAGCGATGTCGAACTCCTCGACGCCAAGGACATCAACAACGCGGGCCAGATGGCTATCTTCGGCGAGTACGATGATGGTCGAGAGCGCGGCCTGCTCGTCACGCCTTATCTCTTCGAGATGTCCGACCCCGTGCCCGGTCGCGCGGGCACGATGAACACGATCACGGTGACGGGACTCCAGCCGAATCAGCGAGTGCATCTCGTCTGGGGCACGCGCGAAGGCGCGCAGAAGATTCGAGCCGCCTGCCCCGGCGGAACGCTCCTCATCCGCGATCCGCAGGCGCTCCCCGCCGTGCGCGCCGATGCCAACGGCGTGGCAACGATCACCCTCAACGTCCCCCTCATCGCCCGCGGCCGCACAGTCCGCCTCCAGGCTGTCGCGCCGGTCGAGTGCCAGATCAGCCACACCGTCACATGGACGTTTGAGTAGGCGGCGGATCGGCTTCGCGTGGTGCGGAACGCTTGTGCAGACTTCCAAGCCGCGCGAACGGAGTCTGCTCGCGCACGCTGCCGCCGCCTGCGAATCACGATGCCGGCGGATTCCAGGTGAACATCATCATGTCCCGCCGTCAGTCGGGCTTCACGTTGCGCGACTGGAGGTCGTACCACCCCTGCATCGGGTCGTACACGAACTTCAACTGGCGCTTGCTGAACTGCTCGTACCAGTCCTCCCAGTCCATCAGTTCGAGTTCCTCGGGCGGGGCGAATGTGCCGCCGCCGATGCGGATGCGCGTCGGGTCGCCCGGCACGTGCCCCGGCCAGTACCCGTTCGCGTCGCACCACATGCGGATGACATGGAGGCTCGTCGTCTCGTAGTTCGTCATGGCGGGTCAAGTGTAGGAACGCGTCCCCGCCCGCGCGCCGCCCGCTCCGCACCCCCGGCCGATCTCATGGGCGCACTGCGATCTCCGGCGCCTGAGATGATCTCCGCCCGCGAAAAGGCCCCAGAGACCCTTTCACGGGCGGCAGGGTGCGAGGTGCGGCAGGGCAGACGCACGTTCGTCGTCATGGCCGCGGAGAGTCTGTCCCACGCGTTCGCAGAGGGCATCTCCTGCACGGGAGTGATGGACCGCCCCCACCCCGGCCCTCCCCGCAGAGCGGGGAAGGAAGAGTGGATTCCCGCCTGCGCGGGAATGACGAATACGCGGTCGCCCGGCGAGGGACGACACCGGCGATGCGCTGCAGCCGCGAACGCTCTAGAATCGCGCCATGCGGCGATGCGCCCTGTTCGGCATCCTCGTTGCGGCGATCTGGAGCGCGGGGTCTCCGCGCGCCGTCGCACAGAGCCTCGATGAACAGATCGACCAGGAACGATTCCTGCGTGGACTGGCGGAGTACGGCCTGCGCGACCTTCTCGACTACGTGCGCGAGACGGGCGGCGGGGCCGACGGCGCCATGCCCCACCTCATCGCCATCGCGCAGCTCCAGGCGGCGCTGGCCGACGAGCAGCGCCCGCCCGCCGAGCGCGCCCGGGCCATCGAGGACCTCATTGCGGCGCGACGCCGGCTGGTCGAGGCCTTTCCCGCCGATTCGCGTGCGCCGCTCTGGCAGGCGGATCTCGCCTTCAGCCTGCTCTTTCTCGCCCACGCGGAAGGGGCGACGGCCCTGGTCGTCGAGTTCGGCGTCGCGGACGAGGACCAGCACGCAGCGCTTGCGGCCACCGCCCGCGAGGCCCTGCGGCTGGTCGATGATGCGACCGTCGGCCTGGCCGATCAGATTCTCGATCTCGAAGAGCACCCCGACTTTGCCGGCAGCGCGTCGATGCAGCAGCGCCACCGCTATCTTCTGCACGTCGAGCAGCGGCAGCGGCTTCCCTTCCTGCACGCCTGCGCGGCGCATCTTGCGGCCGTCGTCGAGGAGTCAGGCGGCAGTGAAGACCAGTGGCGTCTCGTCGCCGAGACCCTCGTGCCGCTGGTGGGCGAACTGACCGAGCCCTGGCTCAGCCGGGCACGCACGCTGATCGGCGTGGCGCAGACGCGGCTGGGGCGCTTCGACGAGGCGCGGCGTCAGTTCGACGCCGTCATCGCCGCGAGCCACGCCGACGCCATCGCGCGATTGCGGGCCCGGTTCGGCGCCGTGCATCTGCTGGCGCAGTCCGAAGGCCGGGCGGCGGCATCGACCGCGATCGACCGGCTCGTCTCACTCGATCACATCCGCCGCGACCCCTTCGCCTACCTCCTCGCGTGCGATCTGCGTTTCCGGCTCATCGCCGATGAGATCGTCGGCGCCCCGGGCGGTCCGCGCGCCTGGCGTGCGGCACAGGGAGAGGCGGCGCAGCGGATCGTTGCGGAGGCGGTGCGGCTCTACCGGTTCTACCTGCAGAACGACTTCCTGCCCCTCAACGCCGCGCAGCGCGAGGAGGTCGTCGCGGACCGATGGCGGGCGCTCGCCCCGGATTCGATCGCGCTGGCCGATCTGCCGCCCGAGATGGCCCTGGCGCGGGCCGAGCGCTTCACCGCTGAGCCGCAGCAGCAGGCGCAGGCACTGGCGCTGCTGGAAGATCTTCTCGCGCGCCACGGTCAATCCGCGGAGTTGGCGCCGCGGCTGCTCGTGGCGCTGGGTGATCTGCACGCCCGTCGCGGCGAGGCGGCGGCTGCGTGCGAGCGCTGGCTCGACGTGGCGCAGCGCTTCGCGACCGATGCGCGGGCGCCGCTGGCGGCCGAGCGCGCGGCCGCGACCCTCTCCGCGGCCCTCGCCGGACCGGACCGCAGCGCCCAACTCGAAGCGCTCTACGAACAGGCGCTCGCCCTCATCATCGATCGCTTTCCGCAGGCGCCCGGTTTCGATCGCTGGGCGTATGAGCGAGGCCTGTTGCTCGCGCGCCGCGGACGCTTCGACGAGGCGGTCGATTCGTTTGCGCAGGTGGGAGCCGAGTCGGAATTGCGAGTTGACGCGGCGTTCCAGATCGCCGCGACGCGGTGGAAGCAGGCGGCGGCGCAGGGGGAGGCGGATCGGCGCGCCCTGCTCGCCGAGGCGCAAGCCACCGCCGAGCGGGCGATCGAACTCATCGACCGGTCGGCGCCGGCCGCCGCGCTCGATCCGCAGCGCGCCGCCGACTTGCGCTACTACCGCACCGCGTGCCAGGTGCGTGCGGCGCAGGCGCAGCGCGACCTCGGGGAGCACGAGGCGGCGCTGGCGCGGCTGGAGGGGCTGGAGGACCAGCCCGGCGTCGAAGAGGCACTCGCGGCGGAGATCATCGACACGCGCATCTCGATTCTCGAAGCGATGGGGCGGACCGAGCAGATCGAGCGCGATCTTCGCCAGCTCGCCGAACGCTCGCCGCAGCGCGCCCTCACCTTCATCGCGCGGATCGGCGCGGCCCGGGCGGCCGAGGCGCAGCGCCTCCTTGACGCCGGCCGGGCGGAGGAGGCCCGGACCCTCGCCGAGCAGCGCGTTGAGCCGCTGACGCGCCTGGGCTACTCGATCGCGCAGCCGCTGAGCGCTTCGGGCGACACCGGGCTGGCGGCGGCCCTGAGCCACGCCGACGCCCTCCGCCTCGCCGAGCGCTGGAGCGAGGCGCTGGGGGTCTACGAGAGCGTGCTCGTCTGGCGCGCCGACTCGGCCGAGGCGATCCTCGGACGATCGGAGTGCCTCTACGCGCTGCAACGCTGGGCGGATGCGCTGCCGGGGTTTCAGCGGCTCGCCGCCGCCCGCGCCGAGGCGCGCGACGCCGCCTTCTGGCTCGCCGAACTGCGCATCCTCCAGATCTTCGACGCGGCCGGGCGGAACACCGACCGGATCCGCCCGCGCATCGGACGTCTGCGGCTCATCGATCCGGAGTTCGGCGGCCCGCGCTTCCGCCGCGAGTTCGCCGTTCTCGAAGACCGCTACGCGCCGTAGCGCCGCATTGCGCCCTCTTCATGGCGCTTGATCGACGACGACCGCGCCGGCCGCAGACGCCGTCTACCGACGGCGCAGCACGAGGTTCACATCGCGCGAGAAGCCGGTGAGGACGATCGGCTGCCACTCAAAGTCATACGTCGCGATGCACTCCAGATCGCTCGCGTCGAGGAGATCGAGCCACTCGCCGAGGCTGTACGATCGCAGGTCGTAGTGCGACTCGAAGCACTCGCGGCCCGAAGGTCGATCGACGATGAGGTGGTTGATGATGCGCTCGCGGCGGGTGCGGCGATCGGGAGGGACGCTGAACATGATGTGCCGCACGCGGCAGCGGCCGCGCTGCGCGTTCCAGACCTCTTCGCCCGGCTGGGGATCGTCGTAGTCCACGAGGTCGATCCCGAGAAGATACACCCCGCCGGGCCGCAGCGAGCGCGCGATGCAGTTCAGGTGCGCCAGCGCCGCGTCCTCGTCGAGAACGTGCCGAAAGGTATTGATCAGATTGAAGGCGAAATCAAAGGATCGCGGACGGCAGAACCTCGCCATGTCCCCTTCGAGCACCTGTGCCCCCCGGTGCGCGGCGAGTCGGCGGCGGGCGTAGGCGAGCATCGACGGGTGTACGTCGTAGCCGACCACCCGGTAGCCCCGGCGGGCGAGCACGCGCAGAAACCGCCCCGTGCCGCACGCCGGCTCCAGCCAGTCGCGCCCGCCCGTGCCGAACTCGCGGCTGAGGCGCTCGAGGCGCGTGACCTCCGCGGCCGTGCCCTTCTCATGCACCATGTCGTACCACTGCGGACAGTCGTAAAAGGAGCGCGGCGGGGGACCGGCGGAGCGATCGCGGCGCGGCGGGCCGACGCGCTTACGAGCCATCGGCGGCGCCGAAGTCCACCCGCACCGACTCGCTGAAGGAGACCTTCGGCACGCGCACGCCGGTGTCGAAGAGCACTTCGCCGAGTTGGCCGGGCGCGATGTACAGCAGGCGGCCCGAGACGGTGAGCAGACCGCTGCCCGCGGGCGGGCCCCCCTCGAGACGATCGGTCGGAATGACGACGGGCAGCACGACCGTCTGCGTGCCCAGACGCCGAAGCGTCGCCTGGGCGGCGCGGCGCGACTCGAAGACGCGTCGGCCCTCCAGATCAGCACGATACTGAAACTCGACGAGCGGCAGAGGCTCGAGGTTCGAGTTCGTCAGTTCGAGCGTCAGGTGAACGAGCGTCGCCTCGGGGCGGCGATCGACGATCTTTGCCTCGGCGACGGCCAGGCTCGGCGCGCGCGTCGTGTCGCAGCCCGCGGGCAGAGCGGCCCACCAGAGCAGTACGAGAAGCCCCGCCGCACGGAGGAATGGATGCGTGGTCATGCCCCCTAGGGTAGCGGGGACGACTCCAGGCGTCGATTACCGAAGGTCAGCCAGAACTGGCTGCGCTGCGCCTCGCCGATCGTGATCGTGCTGTTGAAGTTGGCGACCTCGTTGGTGTAGGCGGACCATCGCACCGTCAGGAGGGTGAGGATGCCCGCCGCGATCCACGCAGCGACCTCTCCCTGACGCCGATGCCTCACGACGAGGATGATCGACACGCACCCGAGCATCGAGCCGACCTTGAACAGCACCAGCCCGAGCGGACTCTGCTGGCGGATGATGAACGCCGCGAAGGGATTGACCTCCTCCATGCCCAGCGAGTTGAGCATGGTGAGGGTGACGAGCAGGTCGCCCACGCTGAGCATCGCGATGAGCGCCACGAGCAGCAGGACGCGCCGGCACCGCGCGCGCGTACTCGGGCAGCCGAGGTCAACACGCAGCCGAGTTTCGAGATACCGCTCCAGCACCAGGTCTTCCTTCCCGACATCATGTGTTGTCGGACTGCTCTGCCGCTAAGCACGGGGCGAACGCTGGAAAGTCGCTCATCAGGTCGTCCGCTCCCTCTCCCGATCGGTATAGTCTTTCAGAGCAGGTTCTCTCGATGCACAAGCGTACGTCCGATCAGTCCGTTTGCAAGAGGAAAGCCCGGTTTTTGGCCCTCGCGGCCGGCCTGGTGCTCCTGGGGGTCCAGGGGGCGAGCGGACAGGACGAGGTGCTCTCTCCGGTCTTCACCGACGATTCTCCGGAGGCCGCCCAGTGGTTCAGCCGGGCGGAGGACCAGATCCGCACCGGAAACACCGCAGAGGCCCTCCGTTTATACCAGCGCCTCCTTGACCGGTTTCCCAACCGCCTTATCGCCGATCCGCAGCGGCCCAAGGTCTTTCTGAGCGTCCGCGAGACGGTCGAGGAGGCGATCCTCGCCCACCCCGGCCTGCTCGAGGAGTACCTCGCTCTCAACGAATCGGCCGCCCGGCAAATGCTTGAAGCCGGCCGCCGGGAGGAGGTCCACCTCACGCGGTTTCTGACGCCATCGGGGCTGGAGGCCTCCCTCGACCTGGCTGAGATGCTGCTGACCCGGGCTCGATTCGACTTCGCCAGCGACCTGCTGGGGCAGTGCGGGGACCATCCGCTCCTCCTGGGGCCGGCCCGGACCCGCTGGGCGACGCTGAGTATTCTCTGCGGCGTCTATTCGGATCAGCCTGCATTGGTGACGCAGACGCTCGAGGCGCTGGGGGACGATGCTCAGGCCGCCTCGCTGCGCAGCCTGGCGGCCTCAGTTTCGGAGGGGTTCACCCCCCCGCAGGCGCTGCCGCGCGTCGAGGTCGGTGCGAGACTGAATGAGGCGACGCTCGCCCGGATGGGCAAGTCCCCCACGTGGCGCTTCGAGATGCAGGCGCCGCGCGCCGGAGCGGCGATCCAGCGCCGACCCGAGTGGGGCCGAGAGGGGCCGGACGATCGCGCCGAAGTGGAGACCAACGCGCTGCTCGCCGTCCTGCCGGTCGTCACGAGCGACTTCGTCTACGTTCACGATGGCGCGATGCTGACGGCCCTGGACCGCTTTGACGGCCGGCCGCGCTGGCAGGCGGACTATCGCCTCAGTGCCCAGCCGCAGGATTCCGGCCGCTTCGGCGGGATGTTCGACACCATCTCGATCCAGAACGATCCGACGACGGTCGCCATCAGCCAGGATCGCGTGACGGCCATCGTCGCGCGACCCGTCGGCGATCCCGACCAGCGGACGCTGCTGGTCTGTCACGACGCGGGCTCCGGGAAGAGGCACTGGCTCACTTCGCCCGGCGACGTGAGCGCGGCTCTCTCGGGGGGAACCTTCATCTGCGCGCCTGTGGTGTATGACGGCCTGGTCTTCGCGGTCGTGCGAAAACAGACGCTCCGCCTCGCGTCCGATTTCATCGTCGCGATTGACCTTGAAACCGGCCGTCGCGCGTGGCACCAGCACCTGGCCAGCGCCGCTATCTCGGGATACTACGCGGTGCTGCCCTCGACGAAGCCGCTGGCCCAGAACGGGTCGCTCTATCTCTCGACGCCGCTCGGGGCGGTGGCGGCGATCGAGGCGCGCACCGGAATCATCCGCTGGCTGCATGTCCGCGAGCCGTTCACCTCGCGCCCCCGCGGGGACCTCAACCCGCCGAGTCACTTCGACTCGATGCTGCTCACGCCGCTGGGGCTGGTGGCGCTGACGCCCAGCCGGCACGGCATCATGATCCTTGATCCGCACAGCGGCGCGGAGCGGTCCTTTCGCGCCGCCGCCGCGTGGGGCGATCCGCGCTACCTCATCGATGCCGGCGATGCCCTGCTCGCCGTCGGGGAGAGCGTCGCCCGCATCCCCTACGACCGGCCCGAGGCCGTCGCGGCGGGATGGGTCGGCCTGCGCCCCGACGAGTTCCTCACCGGCCGCGTCGCCGCGGGCCCCGACGCGATCTTCATTCCCACGAACCAGCGCCTCCGCCTGCTGGATCATGGCGGCGCGGAGCGCGAGTCCGTCGAGTTGCGGCAGTTGTCGGTGCCCATCGTCGTCGGCGGCGAAGTGATCCTCGCGTGGATCGATCGCATCGATTCCTATATTCCCTTCGAAGTGGGTGAACCGCACCTGCGCGCCCGGCTCGCGGCGAATCCGCACGACCCCAATCCGGCGATCAGCCTGGCGCGTCTGGCGTTTCAGCACCGCCGCCTCGAGGCCCTGCTGCCGGCCCTCGATCGCGCGATCGACATCATCAATGCCGATCCCCTCAGCGAGATCAACGTGACGGCGCAGCAGCGGCTCTTCGCGGGGATGCTCGACATGGCGCCGCACTCGGTGCTGCCCGACGACGTGTCCAGCGCCATCTACTACCGCCTCGAACTGCTCGCAACGACTCCGCAGCAGCGGCTGGCGTTTCTCCTCAGCCACGGCGCCAGCCAGGCGCAGGCGGGGCGCGTGGCTGCGGCCGTCGAAGCGTACCAGACGATTCTCACCACCCCCGCGCTCGCCTCTGAACCGTGGACGCAGGGCGCGACCACGCGCCCGGCGGGAGGCGTCGCCCGCTCACGCCTTCTGGCGCTGGCCCGCGACGCCGGCCGCGAGGTGTACCGCCCCTACGAAGACGCCGCCCGGCGCGAACTCGATTCGGCCCGCGGTCGGGGAAGCGCGGCGGACCTGCTTGACGTCGCCCACCGCTATCCGCTCTCCGCCGCGGCGAGCGAAGCGTGCCGGACCGCGGCTCGCCTGCTCCGCGCCGAGGGGCGCGATCCCCAAGCCGCCGCGGCACTGCGCTTGGCGCTCGCCCTCGGGCCGCCGCCGCCGGAGCGCCTCGCCGTCGCCGGCGACCTGCTCATTCTGTGCGAGACCACGGGGAGGCGCTTCGAGGCGCTCCAGTTGCTCCGGTCCGTCGAGCGCGATGATCCCGCCGCCCTGCTCCCGCGCAGCGACGGCCGGGCTGAGCCGATCGAGACGTGGAGGCGCCGCCTGCTCACGCCCCTCGGAGGGCGCGCGCCGCTGGCCGAGATCGGACCCCTCGCTCAACTCGCGGACATCAAGGAGGGGCAGGTGCTCCTCACGCCCTGGTTCGGCCGCCCCTCCACCCGCTTCGCCCTCGTGCGCGACAACCGCAACCTCGTCGGCTATGACGCCACCGGCGCCGCGCAGTTCATCGAGATACTCGATTCGGGCAACAAGGACCTGCTCGCGGTTGAAGGGGAGGTGGCGCTCCTCGGCGTGGCGGCGAATCGGGGGCAGCGCACCTTCGAAGCGTACGACATGGCGGAGCGGCGCTCGCGCTGGCGCAGCCCGATGTTTGAGGAGTGGTTCGACGCCGGGGGCGCCGGGACCGGGGCGCTCTTCTCCGCCGTGACCGCCGATCGTCTCTTCGTCGCCGAGGAAACCGGGCGCGTCGGGTGCCTCGATCGCGCCAGCGGCGAAGTGCACTGGGGCGTCGCCACGGCGCTTGACCGCGTGCGCTCCATCAACGCCACGGAGTCCGTTGTCGCCGTCTCCGGCGAGCGCTTCGCGAGCGGCGCGCGCCGCTCGCGCCGCGAGGTTGAATCGAACCACATCCTGCTCCTGCGGCCGGAAACCGGCGCAACGATCACCTCCATCCAGACGGCGCAGCTCAGTTCCCTCGACTTTGCGCTGCTCGGCGAACACGGCGAGGTTCTCTACTCCTCCGGCGGCCGTCTGCACTGTTACGACCTCAATACCAGCGCGGCTCGATGGTCGATCGGCGACGACCTTTTCCGCACACCGATCTGGGCGGGCATCGTCGGCTCCACTGCCCTCATCTTCCGCGACGACGGCGCGGCGGTCAGCGTCAACCTCGAGACCGCCGAGGTGACGCCCATGCCCCTCATCCAGCCCATCGACCGCAGCGAGGCGACGCCGATGCTCATGGCTCACCTCGACCGGCACGTCCTGAAGACTCACAACGGGGTATACGTGATCGAGGCCGACGGATCGGTCACGGGTCTGATGGCCGGCGCCGGCGCACCCGGCACGACGGTGCTCGCCGCCGCCTGTGCCGCGGACCGGCTCATCGTCCTGCTCTCGATCGAGAACGCCGGCCGCCCCGCGCCGCGCTCCATCGAAATCCACACCCTTGATCTGTCCGGCCGACGGATCGACGCCGGATTCGAACTCGACGATCGCACGGAAATGCCTCGCCCCAACGGCCTGCAACTGCTCGACGGACTGGTCGTGGTGGACGCGGGCCGGGACATCCTCTTCATCCCCGCGCCGCTGCCGGGCTCGCAGGGGCCGAGCCCCCGCGCCGATCGGTGATGAGCGACGGGTGCGGCCTCACGCCGAGTCGCCCCCGCCTGCGGGCCGGAAAAACTCGCTGCGGAAAAGGCCCCCGGGACCTTTCCGTCTCAGCACGCCGCGCGCTGGACGGTCGTGATGAGCACATCATCCTGCGTCGCGCCGTGGCGGTACTCGCTCAGCGCCTGCGGAAGGAACTGCGCGAGATGGACGGGGAAGTCCGGCCGCCACCGGGCCACCACCTGCTGCACGCCGCGCACCCCGAACTGCCGGCCGCGCGCGTCCACCGCCTCGATCGCTCCGTCGGTGTAGAGGATGACGAGGTCATCCACCTCGAGCGCCGCCGTCTGCATGCCGGGGTCGAACGCATCGGCCGGCGCGGCGCCGAGCATGAACGCCGTCGATTCGAGCGCTTCAAGCGAGCCGTCGCACCGGCGGATGAAGGCGGGCGGGTGCCCGGCGTTCACCCATTCCATGCGCCCGTCCACGCGGATGCGGCAGAGGACGGCGGTGGCGAAGATGCTGTGTCGCGCCATGACGAGGTGGAAGTAGTGGTTCAGCCTCGCGACGACCTCCGCCGGCGACGCGTCCGGCTGTTCGGCATAGAGGCGCTGCACTTCTCCGTCCACGCGGTTGACCGTCAGGGCCGCCGGGATGCCGTGGCCCGTCACGTCGATGAGGACGACGCTCACGGCGCCGTCGGGCGCCCTGTGGAGGTGCAGAAAGTCTCCGCCCACCTGCCGCATCGGCTCGTAGGCGTAGGCGAGGCGGATCGGCCCCTCATCGAGCGGCCGCGGAAAGCGGCGCTCGTGGATCTTCCGCGCGTCGATGAGGTCGCGCCGGCTGCGCGTGAACTGCCGCCGCAACTGGTCCACCTCAACTTCGTTGCGCAGCCGGCTGATGCGCCACCAGCACAGCAGCAGTCCGACGCTGATGATCGACGGCGCGACGAACGCGCCGGTCAGCAGGTGCATGATCCCGAGCGGCTCGACGAGCGCCGCCGTCGCCAGCCACGCCGGATAGAGCACGAGCAGCGGCTTGAGTCCCTGCCTCGGCGTCCACGGCAGGAGCGCACAGGCGAAGAAGTGCGAGAGCGCGATGATGAGGATCACCGGCGCCATCGCCCCCAGCCGCCACCCCTCCGTGTTGAGGTGGTGAATCTCCTCGCCGATCGCTCCGCCGATCGACCACAGCCCGCTGAGGATGAGCACCCAGTAGGCGGTGCGCAGGACGCCGCGCCCCGTCTTCACCGCCTTGCGCACCAGCACCAGCGCCGCCACCAGAGTCAGCAGGCGCAGCAGGAGCACGCTCAGGAGAATCGGATCGCGCACCATCGCGAAGGGCGCCGCCTCGATCCCGCCCATCGAACGCATCACCAGGTAGACCGCCCCCGCCAACGCATACTGAAACCCGATCAGACCCAGCCACAGCGAGACCAGCCACGTGAAGCGCAGACGCAGCAGGCGCTCGACCTCTTCCTCGAACGCGGTCGCGATCGGCAGCGGGGGCGGGGCGGGAGGCGTCATGGCGTCGCTCCCGTCCGCGTCAGGCGCTCCGTCCGTCCCGTCGCCCGGGCCGTGGCGCTGAAGACGCGCCCCGTGCGCCAGCCTGTGGTGGGCGCGGCGGTCGCCTCCGGCCCCACGCACACCGCCGCCACGAGCACATCCTCCTCCGGTTCCGCCAGCACCCCGCGAAACCGCTGCAACTGCCGCAGGAAAGCCGCGGGCCACTGCAGCGGATCGTCCACCCGCGTCGTCCGCACAATCGCCTCCGCCCCGGCGAATCCCAGGCGCCTTCCCTGACGATCACGCCACTCGCACGCGCCGTCGGAGAAGGCGATGAGCACATCGCCCGCGCCGAGGAGCGCCAACTGCTCCTCGCACTCGCCGCAGACTCCCTCCGAGGCGCCCAGGGGCCACGTGCTCGATTCGAGCCGTTCGAGCGACCCGTCGAGCCGTCGGATGAAGACCGGCGTGTGCCCTGCGCCGCACCCGCCCACCGAGCCGAGGCGATCGAAACGAAGCGCAAAGCCCGTGGCGTACACCCCGTGCGGCGCCAGCGTCAGACGCGCATAGCGATCGAGCGCGACGATCATCTCGCGCGGCCTGCGGTCCGGGTCTTCCGCAAAGAGCCGCTCGATCTCACCGTGCAGCCGATGCACCGTGAGGGCCGCGGCGATCCCGTCGCCCGCCACGTCGAGCAGGATCAGGTTCAGCGAGCCGTCCGGCGATTCGTGGGCCGCCAGCAGATCTCCGCCGATGCCCAGCCGCGGCTGATCGCGGTAGGTGAAGCGGATGAAGCCGGTGGTGCGCTCCTTCGGGAAGAGCGCTTCGTGAATCTTCTTCGCATCGAAGAGCTCGCGATGAAAGTCCACGTAGTGCTGCCTCAAGGCCGATGACTCAATGCGCTTGCCCAGCCACGTGGTGCGCAGCCAGCACCAGAGCAGTCCCGGCGCGAACCACAGCGGCGAGAATCCGCTGGCCAGCATGTTGCCCGACGATGACTGATCGCCCGGGTAGAGCAGTTGCGCCAGCGCCCAGACCAGCCATGCCATGATCCCGGGCTGGATCGCCTGGAGAGGCGTCCACGGCAGGATCAGGCACGCCAGCATGAAGCCGAATCCAATCCGCGCCAGGTCGTTCGACGCTCCCGGCGCCAGCGGAAGGAGGGCCGAGGCGATCGCGGCGTTGATGACCACGAGCCACTGCGAGTGGCGCAGCAGGTTCGTCGGCGCCGCGGCCGCAGATCGCGCTCTCATCCAGAACAGCGCGATGACGACGATCTGGAGCAGGCGCACGGACTGGTCGGCGGCGAGCGCCCCCCAGCGGCCCCACGCCATGGGCCAGTCGAGCAGAAAGAGAGCGCCGATCAGCCCCCCCCACACGATGCACAGCACGCGGAACCGGCGCGCCAGCAGCGCTGCCATCTCCACCTGGTACGCCTGCCCGAACTCCCGCTCGACCAGTCTCACGCGCGTTTCGCTCCGAGGGCAGTCTACCGCAGCATCTCCATCGCGGCGCTCATCGACCTCACCGCGAGCGCTCTGATCGCGCCGATCCGCCCGCCGTCCACCGCCCCCGCCGGCACGATCGCCCGCTTGAATCCCAATCTTGCCGCCTCGCGCAATCGCTGCTCCATCTGGCTGACCCGCCGCACCTCGCCGCTCAGGCCGATCTCTCCCAAAGCGACCGTCCCCGGCTCGATCCGTTTGCGAAGGTGCGAACCCGCCACCGCCAGCGCCAGCCCCAGGTCCGCCGCCGGCTCGGCGATCTTCATCCCGCCCACCACCGACGCGAATACATCCTGGTCCGCCAGCCGCAGACCCGCGTGCTGCTCGAGCACGGCGAGGATCATGCTCAAGCGGTTCGCATCGAGTCCCGACACGCGCCGCTTGGCCGCGCCGAGAATCCCCGCCGCCGTCAGCGCCTGCACCTCGACCATGAAGCAGCGCGTGCCCTGCATTGCGGGCACGATCACGCTGCCGGGCGTGGGCTGGTTCCTCGCCGGATCGCTGCTGAGAATCCCGGAGGGATCGACCACCTCGCGCAGCCCCGTTTCGCTCATCTCGAACAGGCCGATCTCCAGCGTCGTGCCGAAGCGGTTCTTCACCCCGCGCACGATGCGGTGCGCGTGATAGCGGTCCCCTTCGAAATAGAGCACCGCATCGACGAGATGCTCGAGCAGCCGCGGCCCGGCGACCTGGCCGTCCTTGGTTACGTGGCCCACCAGCGCGATCGCCATCCCCGTCGTCTTGGCGAGGAAGACCAGTTCCATGCAGCAGCGGCGAAGTTGCGTCATCGAGCCCGGCGACGCATCGAGCGAAGCGTTGTAAATCATCTGCACAGAGTCGATCACCATCACCGCCGGCTTCACCCGCCCCGCCTGCGCGAAGATTCGCGCCAGGTTTGTATCCGCGAGAACGAATAGACCCGGAGCATGGGCGTCTCGCCCGTCGGGTTCCGGAGCATGGGCGTCTCGCCCGTGCGAACCCTCCCGACCCGGAGCATGGGCGTCTCGCCCGTCGGGTTCCGGAGCATGGGCGTCTCGCCCGTCGGGTTCCGGAGCATGGGCGTCTCGCCCGTGCGAACCCTCCCGACCCGGAGCATGGACATCTGGCCCGTGCGAACAGTCGGTGGTACGGGCATCCCGCCCGTGATCCTCAATCCTCTTCGCCCGCATCTGAATCTGCTGCGCACTCTCCTCGCTGGTCACGTAGAGCACCGCGCGCCCGCCCGCCGCCAATCGCGACGCCGCCTGGAGCATGAGG
>JBDIVQ010000084.1:0-18044 GCA_039794345.1 Phycisphaerae bacterium
CGCGCTAGACTTGATCCATGTCACGCGAAGTGGCCATTACGGGTCTTGGGGTCGTTACCGGCCTGGGAATCGGCGGCGAGGCGCTCTGGGAGGGGCTTCTCGCGGGCCGGTCGGCGATCGGGGCGGTGCGGCAGTTTGACGCCTCCGCCTTTCCCGTCAATTTCGCCTCCGAGGTCGATGCGGCCGTCTCGGTCCGCGACTACGTGCCCAAGACGTATCGCAAGGCGGTGAAGGTGATGTGCCGGGACGTGGAATTGGCGGTGATCGGCGCGGCCCGGGCCGTCGAGGATGCGCGGATGGTCACCAAGGGCCTCGGCGACGGCGCCGCCCCCACCTTCGCCCCCAACCGCGTCGGCTGCCAGATCGGGGCCGGGCTGATCGTCGCCGAGATCAACGAACTGACCACCGCCTTCGCCAAGGCGCGCGATGAGAGCGGCACGTTCAGCATGAAGCGCTGGGGCAAGGAGGGGATGAACGAACTGACCCCCCTCTGGCTGCTCAAGTACCTGCCCAACATGCTCGCCTGCCACGTCACGATCATCCACGACTGCCAGGGGCCGAGCAACACGATCACCTGCGGCGAGGCGTCGGGAGCGCTGAGCATCGGCGAGTCGCGCCGCGTCATCGAGCGCGGCGATGCGGATGTCTGCTTCTCCGGCGGGGCGGAGAGCAAGATCAACATGCTCGGCCTGCTGCGGCAGTACTACACCGGCATGATCGCGCCGACCACGCCGGACGTGGACCCGCAGAAGGTCGTGAAGCCGTTCGCGCCGGATGCAGGCGGCTCGCTGCCCGGCGAAGGGGCGGCGATCCTGATGATCGAATCGCTCGAGACGGCGACGAAGCGCAGCGCGCGCGTCTACGCCACGATCGCCGGTTTCGGCGCCACTCAGTCCGCCGACCTGAGCGCCTGCCCGCCAACGCCCGACGCCGGCGGCGAAGGGCTGGCCGACGCCATCGAACAGGCGCTGAGCGATGCGGGCATCGAGGCGAACGCGATCGATGCGATCGTCCCGCTGGGCTGCGGCGCGCCGGCGTACGACGCGGCCGAGGCGGCGGCGCTGCGCCGCGTCTTCAGCGACCGGCTGCCGCGGATTCCGCTGGTGACGACCAGGCCGAACATCGGCCTGTGCGCCGCGGCGACCTCGGCGATCGACGTCGCCGTCGGCGCCCTGTGCGTCCTCAACCAGTCGCTGCCGGCGCGGCTCGGCGCGGCCCGGTGCCTCGAAGGGCTGGACGCCGGCGCGACCACGCAGCGCGATGCTCGACTCGAGCACGTCCTGGTGTGCGGCAGCGGCTTCGGCGGCCAGAACACCGCGATCATCCTCAAGAGGCACAGGCGGTGAGCATGGGCAAGCGACGCGTCGTCATTACGGGGATGGGATGGGTCACGCCGCTGGGCCACACCATCGATGCGGTGTGGGAGCGCCTCGTCAGGGGTGAGTCCGGCGTCGATCGCATCACCCGCTTCGACGCCGAGACCTTTCCGACAACTTTCGCCGCCGAAGTGCGCGACTACGACTATCGCACGTATCTGCGCGACCCGGCTCTGCACCGGCACGCGCGGCTGAACACGCAGTACGCGCTCGGCGCGGCGGTGCAGGCGTGGCGGCAGTCGGGTCTGGATCGGTTCTCGAAACTCAACCGGCGGCGCGTGGGAATCTACCTCGGCGCGGGCGAAGGGCCGCCGGCCTTTGAGAGCAGTGTGAAGTCCAACCTCGCCGGCTGGGAGGCGGGGGGCAATCAGAGTGTGGATGCGAAGGCGTGGATCACTGCGGCGCGCGAGCACATCGTCATGCACGAAGAGGTGGAGCAGGAGGCGAACATGCCCCTGCTGCACATCGCGCAGGAACTCGGCGTGCGCGGCCCGGCGTACAACTGCCTCACCGCCTGCGCCGCCTCGACCCAGGCCGTCGGCGAAGGCATGGAGATCATCCGCCGCGGCGATGCGGATGTCATGGTCGCCGGCGGCACGCACACCATGCTTCATCCGCTCGGCGTGACGGGTTTCAACCGCCTCACCGCCCTGAGCACCCGCCGGGACTCGCCGCAGACCGCCTCGCGCCCCTTCGACCTGACGCGCGATGGATTCGTCATGGGCGAAGGCTCGGGGATGATCATCATCGAGACGCTCGAACACGCGCAGGCGCGCGGGGCGGCGATTCTGGCCGAACTCATCGGCTTCGGCTCCTCCGCCGACGCCTTCCGCATCACCGACATTCAGCCCGAGGGCATGGGGGCGCGGGCGGCGATGCTCGAAGCGCTGAGCGACGCCGGCATCGACCCGCACCAGCGCCTGACCGACGGCCGGCCGCCGATCCACTACATCTCCGCGCACGGCACGGGCACGCAGGAGAATGACTCGATCGAGACGCGGGCCGTCAAGAGCGTCTTCGCCGACCTCGCGCCGGAGATTCCGGTCAGTTCCATCAAGTCGATGATGGGCCACCTCATCGCCGCCGCTGGGGCCGTCGAACTCATCACCTGCATCCAGGCGATCCGCACCGGCTGGCTCCCCCCGACGATGAACCTCAAAACACCCGACCCCGCCTGCGACCTCGACTACGTCGCCAACCGGTCGCGGCAGGCGCCGATTGACGTGGCCCTGTCCAACAGTTTCGGGTTCGGCGGGCAGAACGACACGCTCGTCGTCAAGCGGTTCGCGGGCGCATGAAGCCCGCGCAGTCCCGCACCCGTCGCGCGTTGTGGTGGTCGCTGGGCGCGGCGGCGGTGGTGCTCGCTCTGATCGCCGGCGCCGTCTGGCGGATGGTGCGGACGAAACCCGCCTGGTGGAGCCCGGCCGAGGCGCAGTCCCCAGAGAACATCGTCCGCGGCGAGTACTTCGAGAACCAGGTCGTGACCGCGTTTCACAAGGTGCGGCCGGCCGAATCGACGCAGTGGACGCTCGAACTCGACGCCCAATGGATCAACGCCTGGCTCGCGACGCGCCTGCCCCTCTGGGCGGCGAATCGCGGACTCTCCTGGGCGGCCTCCGTGGACGAGGCCAACGTCAACATCGGCGACGGGCGCATCCGCTTCGGGCTCAGGTACGGCCCGGCCGGCGAGCGCCAGCCCTACAGCATCGCGTTTCGACCGCTGCTCGACGAGAGCGGCGGCCTGCGGATCGCGGACCTGCGGCTTCACGCCGGCCGCCTGCGGCTTCCGCTGGGCCTCGCAGGGGAGGCCATCTCCTCCGCCGCCGGGTCTCATGCCGAGATCCACGCGCTGCTCACCGGCCAGCCGATCGAGCCCGTCGTGCGGCTGAGCGACGGCCGGCGCATTGTCCTGCGCGCTCTCACCCTGGAGGGGGAGCGGATCATCCTGACGCTTGAGACGCTTCCCGAGCGGTAGTCTCCGCCGAAAGGTGCAAGACGCCGCCTTTTTGCGGACGTTGCACTTGCGAAAGGTCGGCGACGTGCCGATGATGTTGTCATGCGCATTCTCCTCGACGACCATGAACTCGATGACGTGAGCGGCGGCGCGGCCGAGGCCCTCGAAGCGGCGCGCCTTGCATGCGAGTCGCAGGGTCGGATCATCACGGACGTCTTCCTGGACGATCGGCGGCTCGACGGGCCTGACCTCGACGCTCTCGCCGCCGACAACCCGCCGGGCAGCGTCCTGCGCTGCACGAGCACCGATCCGCTGAATCTCGTGGCGGAGACGTTCGAGTACGCGGCCGAGGCGCTGCGGCAGGTCTCCGCCTCACACGACGCCATCGCCGAGCATTTTCAGGCCGGCCGCTTCGCCGAGGGCCTGTCCGAACTCCGGGAAGCGCTCAACCTGTGGAACAGCGTCAGGCAGGGAGTCGAGCAGGGTTGCGTGCTCATCGGCCTGGACATCGAGCAGTGGCGCAGCGAGGAGCCCGCCGTGGCCAAGGCGCTCAATTCGCTCGCTGATCGGCTCGAGGAGATTCGCCGGTCCATCTCCCGGCAGGACTGGTCGAGCCTCGCCGACACGCTCGGCTACGAGATGCAGCCGGTCGTGGAGGATTGGCAGGAATTCGTCGTTCGGCTCAGTGAGCGGGTCGAGTCGCTCCAGGATGAGGGAGGCGCGGGATGACCGCAGCCGCCAAGCCCGCAGCGCGCACGATTGAAACGGTGATGGAGGACGCCTCCAAGGCGCTGGCGCGCGGAGACTACTTCGCGGCCGAGCGGCTCTGCGCCAAGGCGCTGCAATCGGCCTTTGTGCGGAGCGAGTTTGAACTCGTCGCGCGCATCGTGCTGCCGCTGCAGGAGGCCAGGCGGCAGCGGCGGCTCCTGGCGATCGAGGCCGATCGCATCTTCCCCCTTGAGAAGGACCCTCCTTCGGGCGAGACGAAACTCAAGCCGGGCTGCTACGTCATGTGCGCGCCGCTGGTGGCCGCGGATGCGCGGCGCGTCGCCGAGGCTGCTTTCGAGCAGCGTGTTCCCGTTCTCGCACTGGCGGTCGAGCCGCGCACGCGCCTCGGCCTGCTGCCCGTGGCGGTGGTCGGGGCGACGACAATTCGGGCGAAGATGCGGCCGCCGCGCGCCTTCACCCCGCAATGGTGCCTCGACGCCGTCGAGGCGCTGACGAATTCGGCGCTCGAGACGTTTGATCCCGGCCGCGCCCTCCATCGCCAGGTGGAGGATCTCGTCGAAAAGGTCATGACGCTGCCCGAGAGCGAACTCCTCCACCAGAAACTCGCGCAGGTGGCGCATCAGGCGGCGCATGGCGACGCCTCCGTGCCGACCGCGTCCGAAGCCCCGGTCCGCCCCAGGCCGCGCCGCCCGGCGCGCGGCAAGGCGGGGCACAAGGGCCCGCGCAAAGCCAAGCGCGATCGCTGAACCGCCGCCTCGAGAGAAAAACGACATCGATCGTGTTGAGACGGCACGATCGACGTCGGAAGGAGAGAAAGCGAGGTTGCGGGCGGCACGCCGCCGCGCCGGTCCGGCGATGCGGCGGCGCGGCGTGTCGTGCGGCCACCATGTATACGAATCTCGACCCGTCCAGGTTCCGAGAACTTCGCGGCGCGCTGCCGGCCGGTATGATCTGCCTGCCTCGTTTTCATGCCCCTGGGAGTCGCCCCCATGCCGCACTTCACGATCACTCTCGCCATCACCGCCGCGCTGCTGGCGCGGACGGTCTCTCCTGACGCCGCCACGCTCGAGGCGCCGCCCGCCGCACCCGCACTCGAAAGGGACGGGTCGAACGCCGAGAGCGCCCTCGCGTGGCTGCCTGACCTCGTGTACGGCACGGGCGGCGGCGTCGATCTGCAGTTGAACCTCGCCCGGCCTCAGTCCGCTGACGGCGTGCGGCATCCGTGCATCGTGATCATTCACGGCGGAGGATGGCGCGCGGGACACCGCCGCGCTCACGATGATCTCGCCCGCGAACTGGCCAAGCGCGGCTACGTCGCGGCGACCGTCAGTTACCGCTTCTGTCCGCAGCATCCCTTTCCCGCGCAGGTCGAGGACGTCAAGTGCGCCGTGCGCTACCTTCGGGCCCACGCGGAGGAGCACCACCTCGACCCGCGGCGGATCGGCGCGATCGGCTTCTCAGCCGGCGCGCATCTCTCGATGATGCTCGGCGCGGTCGATCTCGACGCCGGACTCGAGGGCGAAGGCGGATGGGAGGAGCAGTCGAGCAAGGTGCAGGCGGTCGTCGCCTTCTTCGGCCCGACTGATCTCGTAACGGAGTATCCGCCGCAGAGCGTCGGCCTCGTCCGTGATTTCCTCGGCGGGACGATCGAGGAGCAGCCGGCGGCGTACCGGCAGGCCTCGCCGGTGAACCATGTGGACGCCGGCGACGCTCCGATGCTGCTCTTCCATGGCACGCTTGATCCACTCGTCCTCTGGCCCCAGGCGACCCGAATGGCCGAGGCGCTCACGCAGGCCGGCGTGTCCGGCCGCGTTGAACTGCTCCTGGGCAAAGGTCACGGCTGGACCGGCGCCGAACTCATGCGCACGCTCGAAGAGGCCGTGGCCTTCTTTGACGAACATCTCAAGTCCGAGTCGAAGCCTGCGCCATGACTCCGCCTGACCCACCGGCGCCGCTGCTCACCTGGCGGATTCACCCTGCCGCGGCCCGGCCGCGGGCCGCGCTGCTCGCCGCCCTGGTCATCCTGGTCTTTTCATTCGCCGCGGCCATCACGTTCGAGCACGTCGGCTGGGGACTGCTCAGCGCCGCCGTGCTCTTCGGCTCGCTCAACCAGTTCTTCCTGCCCAGCGTCTATTCGATCGACGATGAGGGCGCGAGCGCTTCGCTTCCCTTTTCCGCCCGGCGCATCGAATGGCGGCACGTCCGGCGCGTCGAGATCACCACCCACCACGTCCTGCTCTCGATGCGACTCCGACGCACATGGTTCAGCGCCCGGCGGGACTTGCGTCTGCCGCTCGGCCGCGATCGCGCCGCGACGCTGGAACTCATTCGAGCGCGCCTTCCCGCCGGGGTTACTTGAATCGCTCGAGGGCGGCGACGGCGAGTCGATCGCAGCGTTCATTCTCCGGATGATCGCTGTGGCCGCGCACCCAGTGCAGGCGCACGGTGTGCTTGTGCCGCAGGTCGTCAAGCGTCTGCCACAGATCGACGTTCTGAACCGGCTCGCGCTTCTTGCCGCGCGTCCAGTTCTGCCTCTTCCATCCTTCAACCCACTCGCGCAGCCCCTTCACCACGTACTGGCTGTCGGAGTAGAGATCAACGACGCTCGGCTTTCTGATGGCGCGGAGGCCCTCAATGGCCGCGATCAACTCCATGCGGTTGTTCGTGGTCTGGCGTTCGCCGCCGCTGCTCTCGCGCTCGGCGCCGCTGGCAGGATGGCGCAGAATGTAGGCCCAGCCTCCGGGGCCGGGATTGCCCGAGCACGCGCCGTCCGTGAAGAGTTCCACCCGCGGCCGCTCCGAGGAATGATCTGCTGGCTGGCTCATGCCGCGGAGTGTAGTCGCAGCGCTGCGGCCGATCGGTGCCGCTCATGATGAGACTGGACTTTCGCCGCCGTCGCACCCGCCGGAGGCATGAGGGCGGGTGGGTGCGGCCTCTTTCGAGAACAGGTGCAAGCCCCGCCGGACGGCTTGATCGAGGCGATGAAGCCCCCGCCGGAGCGGGATGATTCGTCCGCCCGCCTATGCTCGTCGCGTTGGCCGTAGACGTTTCGGGAGGCTCGACATGAAAAGGCGCTCTCAGATCTGGCTTGCGGCGGTGCTCCTGCTCATCGCCGGCGCTCGAACGGGCGTTGCCTTTCAGGGCGATGCGCCCGCCGCTCCAGCCGCCGTCCGGATTCGCGCCAGCGACGGGACGACGGCGTGGTATGAACCCGCCGCCGACGGCTCGGGCGTCTACATCCTGAGCCCGACGCTCAACCCCCCCGCCGCCGACTGGCCCTTTCTGAGCCTCTTCTACGCGCAGGGGCGTTCGACGCGCGCGATCGCACTTTTTCTCTTCGGCCTCCTCGGTCAGGCGATGTTCATGGGTCGATTCGCACTGCAGTGGATCGCCAGCGAACGGAGGGGGCGCAGCATTGTCCCGCTCGGCTTCTGGTGGCTCAGCCTGGCCGGCGCCAGCATCCTCCTCGCGTACTTCATCCTCCAGGGAGAACCGATCGGCATACTGGGTCAGGCGCTCGGCTGGCCCATCTACCTGCGCAACGTGTACATGGTTCTGCGCGACCGCGAAGCGGGCAGGGTCGATCCGGTCGATCCCGCGGCGCACCCCGTCGCTGACCCGAACGCGGAGGCTTGAGCCGACCGTACCACCTCGCCCGGCGCACGGCGCCGTGTGCACTGCACCTGCTCGGCAGTCACGCGGCTTCGGGGCGGAAGCCGGCGAGTTTAGCCGCGCAGCGGGCGATTTCGGTCAGGCACGCGCGCGTCTTCTCATCGGGCTGGCAGAACTCGACACCGATCTCATGACGTCGGAACCCGGTCCGCCGCATCCAGACGATGCGGGCGCGGAGGCGAACCTCGGTGGAAGCGAACGCGAGAGTGACGTCCGCGGCCGCCCCGACCGCGAGGCGCGGCACGCCGCGATGAGCCAGGCGCATCCCGGCGGCTGAGATGTCGATGACCTCCCCGAGCGAACTGTTCAGCATGTTGCAGCGCAACCGGCCGCAGCGTCGAACTTCCGGCGTGGGGGCGGATGGCGCGGCCGACAGATCGGTGCGGAGCCAGCGCATGCGGCTTTTCATCGACCCGGGCGGCCCGAATCTTGACTTTCCGGCGGGGTGGCGATGCGGCCCGCCAGGCGCAATTCTCCGCTCCCCGAGATGGGTGGGGGTGGTGAAAACGGGCAATCTCTGCTACCCTGTGGCAACCCGGAAACCGCGGCAGCCGGCGCCGGCGCACGCTGCCCCGTCACCAACGGGCCGAAATGAGCATGAAGTTACTCAAGGGAATCGGTGTATCTCCGGGAGTCGTCATCGGCCGAGCCTTCGTCCTTGACGACGTCACGCTTCACATTCCCAAGCGGCACGTGGCGGAGGGCGATCTCCCCCACCAGCACGAGCGTCTCGATGCGGCCGTCGCCGCCTCCATCGAAGAACTCCAGACCCTCCGGGATCGCGTCGCGCAGGAACTCGATCCTGAAGCGGCGAAGATTCTCGAGTTCCACATGGTGCTGCTGCGCGACCCGCACTTCCTCGATCCCGTTCACGCGCGCATCGAGGAGGAGCGTGTGCCCGCGGAGTGGGCCGTCACTTCCGAAATCCAGGGGATGGCGGACAAGTTCCGCGCTCTGGACAGCGAGGCCTTTCGGTCGAAGGTCTCGGATCTGCTCGATCTCGACCGCCGCCTGGTGCGCCACCTCGTCGGCGAAACGCAGAGCCGTCTCAAGCAGGTCCAGGGCGAGGTGATCGTCATCGCCCACGACCTCACGCCCAGCCAGACCGTCGGGCTCGACACCAATCACGTCAAGGCGTTCGTGACGGACGCCGGCGGCCGAACAAGCCACACCGCCATCATGGCGCGCTCGATCGGCATCCCGGCGATCGTCGGCCTTGAGCGCGCCATGGCGGACATCTTCGAGGATGATCTCCTCGTGGTGGATGGCGACCGGGGCGTGCTCATCATCGACCCCGACGAATCCACACTCGAAGAGTACACCCGCCGCATCGAGGCCCGCCGATCCTACGAACTCGCCCTCGTCGATCTCGCGCGGGCCCCGGCCGTCACCACCGACGGCGTGCACATCAACCTCTACGGCAACATCGAGTTCCCCTTCGAAGTGGAACTCGTCGATCGCTTCGGGGGAGACGGAGTGGGCCTCTATCGCAGCGAGTTTCTCTTCCTCGCCCATGACCGCGACCCCTCAGAGGAGGAGCAGTACGAGGCGTTCCGCGACGCCCTGCGCATGTCGGCGGGCAAGCCCCTCACCATCCGGACCCTCGACCTCGGATCAGACAAGTACACGCAGCGCCGCAGCGAGGCGCCGGAGCGCAATCCCGCGCTCGGCTGCCGCAGCATCCGATTCTGCCTCCAGAACCTGCCGATCTTCAAGACGCAGTTGCGGGCGATCCTGCGGGCGTCCGCCGAGGGCAATCTGCGGGTCATGTTCCCGCTCGTCACCGGCCCGCTCGAACTGCGCCAGGCCCGGATGGTCCTCAATGACGTGATGGAAGACCTTCACGAGGAGGGAGTGCCTTTCGACCGCAACGTGCCGGTGGGGATCATGATCGAGGCGCCTTCCGCGGCGATCATGAGCCACGCCTTCGCCCGGGAGGTCGATTTTTTCTCGATCGGGACCAATGACCTCATCCAGTACACCCTTGCGGTTGACCGGACCAACGAGAGGGTCGCGAACCTGTATTCCGCCGCCCATCCGGCGGTCCTGCGCCTCATCAAGGACTGCATCCGTTCGGGTCGGCGGGCGGGGATCGAGGTGAGTCTGTGCGGAGAAATCGCCTCCGACCCTGATTACATTATGTTGCTCATCGGGATCGGGCTGCGTAACCTTTCACTGGTTCCGTCGGCGATACCCGATATCAAGCGGGTGATCCGAGCCGTCGATACCAGACATTGTGAACTGATCGCCCGAAAGGTCGGTTCGTTCGATTCCGAGCGTCAAGTCCTGAATTTCATTCGGGATGAGACGCGAAAGGTCATGCCCGAGGGGTACGACGGTCGTTCCGTCGGAGGCGGCGTCGCATAGCGGCTCGCCCCCTCGTCTGAAACACGCCTGCTGCGTGCTGTCAAGTCGTCGGATCGTTCGCACGCGGCCCCTGCGGCCCGTCGCCGAGCCCGATCCGACCCGGCCTCTCAGAAGGGCCAGTTGGTGACGCCGCAGCGACAATCGAGCAGCGCCCGCGAGGGCGGACGGATGGCCGATGGTCGTGCCCAGCGCACAATCAGACCTGCCGAGCGACCTTGATTCGCCCGGCGCGCTGCGCCCGCCTGCCCTCCTCTCCACCGCCCCTCTGCGGCGCGGCGCCCGATTGACCACGCTGAAAGCCTGTGGTCCATGTCCTCCATCAAGAAGCAACTGATCGTCAACCACGTCCCCGGCGATGAAACGCGCATCGCGCTCCTCGAGAACGGCCGGCTCGAGGAAATCTACACCGAGCGCGAAGCCCACGACCTGCACGTGGGCAACATCTACCTCGGCAAGGTCGTCAACGTCGAAGCGGCCATTCAGGCCGCCTTCATCGACTTCGGCGTCGGGCGCAACGGCTTCCTCCACGTCTCCGACCTCCATCCCATGTACTTCCCGGGCGAGGACGCGGAAACCACCGAAGCGGTCGGCCAGAAGACCCCGCACCGCCAGCGACCGCCCATTCAGCACTGCCTCAAGCGAGGCCAGGAGATTCTCGTCCAGGTGCTCAAGGAAGGCATCGGCACCAAGGGGCCGACCCTCACGAGTTACCTCTCCATCCCCGGACGCCTGCTCGTGATGATGCCTCACATGGAGCAGCTGGGCGTCTCGCGCAAGGTCGAAGACATCGAGCAGCGGCGGGAGATGCGCCAGATCCTCGATTCGCTCGATCTGCCCGAGGGCTTCGGCTTCATCCTCCGCACCGCCGGCCTCACCGCGCTCAAGTCCGAACTCAAGCGCGATCTCGCCTATCTCCAGCGCCTCTGGAAGACGATCGACAGCCAGCGGGGCAGCGCCAAGGCGCCGTGCGAACTCTACGTCGAGTCCGACCTGCTCATCCGCACGATCCGCGACGTCTCCACCGCCGACCTCGAGCAGATCATCATCGACGATGAGCAGGCGCTGGCCCGGGTCAACGAGTTTCTTCAGATTGTGGCGCCGCGGCGCAAGGGGCCGGAGGTCGTCGCCTACCGCGACCGCGTGCCGATCTTCCATCGCTTCGGCGTGGAGGAGCAGTTGCGCAGCACGCACTCGCGCGAGGTGCCCCTGCCCGGCGGCGGGTCGATCATCATCGACTCCGCCGAGGCGATGGTCGTCATCGACGTCAACTCCGGCCGCATGAGGCAGTTCCGCGACGCCGAGACGACCGCCTTCCGCACCAACATGCAGGCCATCGACGAGATCACGCGGCAACTGCGCCTGCGCGACCTCGGCGGACTCATCGTTCTCGACACGATCGACATGATCTCCGCCGCCCACCGCCGCGAACTCGAGACGCGCCTGCGCGAGAACCTCAAGCGCGACCGGGCCAAGACCGAGTTCCTGCGCATCAGCCAGTTCGGGCTGATCGAAATGACGAGGCAGCGAATGCGCCCGCCGCTGCGCAAGGCGCACTTCACGCCCTGCCCGACGTGCGATGGTCGCGGCCAACTCGCCACCGCCGACTCGATCGCCAACGAGGCGATGCGCGACATGGCCTACTGGATCGCGCATCCCCGCGTGGCTTCGCTCGAGGTGGCGGTCAGCCAGCCGGTCGCCGGCGTCCTGCTCAGCCGCAAGCGGCGCGCCATCGTCGCCCTCGAAACGGAGACGGGCAAGCGCATCGACATCCGCGTCAGCACCGACCTGCCCACCTCCCGCGTGGACTTCTACGCCTACGACGATCATCGGACGGACCTTGATCTCGCGACGCTCGCGACCTCGTTTCCCAGGGAGGTGGCCATCACGCCCGCGCCCGCGCCGCCGACGACGGCCGCACCGCCGCGGACCGTGCATGAGATCGCCCTGGCCGAGTCGCCCGACGACCTCGACGAACTTGAAGTCGAGGTCAGCGAACAACCCGCCGCCGACGCGGAACCGGCGCCCGCGGGCGAGGACGGGGCCGCGCCCCGACGCAAACGCCGTCGCCGACGCTCCCGCAAGGGGCGCGAAGCGGGCGCTGCCGGCACGAACGGGAGGCCGGCCGGAGAGGGTCCCGCCCCAGCCGCGCCGACCCGCTCGGCAACCGGCGGGACCGACCCTGCGGGCACACCCGGCGCCCCCGGAGGGAAGAAGAAGCGCCGTCGCCGCGGTCGGCGCGGTCGCGGCAAAGGCGCCGAGGCGGCCGGAGGAGAAGCGGCCCTCGCCGCAGCCTCCAATCAACCCGCCCCCTCGGGAGCGTCTTCTGAAACGGGAGCCTCCGACGAGCCGATCAGCGAGTCTCACGCCCAGCCGGCCGCCCCGGCCGTCGAACGCGAGTTGAACTCAGACGCTGAGCCTCCCATCCGAAACAAGAAGAAGAGGCGCCGCCGCCGATCTCGCGGCGGCGATTCGGAGCGGCCGCCTGCAGGATCCGAGGGCGAGGCGAGCGACGCCGGCGCCGCCAGCGCCTCCGCGAGCGAATCTCCCGCGGGCCAGGCCCCCGCGACCGAAGCGGGGAGCGAAGCGGGGAGCGAAGCGGCCCCGGCGCGCAAGAAGAAGCGGCGACGCCGCGGCGGCAAGTCAGGCGGCGCGGCGGCGGGATCGGGCGATTCGGCCACGGCCGGTTCACCGCAGTCGATGCCCCCTTCCGGACCGGCCGGCGGACCGGCGGTGGAGAACGCAGCGCCCGGCCCGCAGGTCGGGGTGCCGCGACAGCGCCGTCGGCTCTATGGCAGCCGGCGCCGCCTCACCCCCGCGGAACTCGCCAGCGTACTGCCCGCCGACGAGGGATAATTGCCGATGGAGAACGCGGAGCGCCGCAAGCGCCTCATCATCCTTGGGTCCACGGGCTCGATCGGCACGAGCACGCTGGCCGTTGTCGAACACCTCAACTCCATTCACCCCGGCTCCTTTGAAATCGTCGGGCTCGCGGCCGGCGGCCGGGCCTCGGCGCTCTTCGAGCAGGCGCAGCGCTTCGGCGTGCGGCACGTCGCGCTTTCGCGCGAAGCGGACGGGAGCGATCCATCCGGCGTGCGCCTCCTGAGCGGAGCCGACGCGGCGAGGCGACTCGTTGAGAGCGTTGAGGCGGACGTCGTCGTGGCGGCGATCGTCGGCTCAGCCGGCCTCTCCGCCGTCGCCGCGGCGATCGAGCGCGGCTGCGACATCGCGCTGGCAAACAAGGAAACGCTCGTGGCCGCGGGCGAAGTCATCATGCCCCTCGCCGCGCGCCACGGCGCGCACCTCCTTCCTGTCGATTCCGAGCACTCCGCGATCTTCCAGTGCCTGCAATCGAGGACTTCCTGCGCCGACCAGAGCGGCCTGGACGTCTCGACGGTCCGGCGCATCGTACTGACGGCGTCCGGAGGGCCCTTCCGCGCCTGGCCCCACGAGCGCATCGCCTGCGCCACCGTCGAGGAGGCGCTGAGCCACCCGACGTGGAAGATGGGGCCGAAGATCACCATCGACAGCGCCTCGATGACCAACAAAGCCCTGGAGGTGATTGAGGCCCACTGGCTCTTCGGCCTCGAAGCGCAGCGCATCGACGTCCTCGTGCATCCGCAGTCGATCATTCACAGTTTCGTGGAGTTCAACGACGGTTCGGTGCTGGCGCAACTTGGCCAGCCGGACATGCGCACCCCGATCCAGTACGCGCTTACCTGGCCGCACCGGCCGGAGGGCTGCGCCCGTCGGATCGACTGGACGGCTCTGCGCCGGCTCGACTTTGAAGCGCCCGACGAGACGCGCTTTCCGGCGCTGCGCCTGGCGCGGCAGGTGGTGGAGACGGGGGGCACGAGCGGGGCGATCTTCAACGCCGCCAACGAGGAGGCGGTCGCCGCCTTCCTCGCCGGCGGCATTCCCTTCGGGCGCATCTCCGACCTCGCCGCCGATGCGCTCGACTCCATCCCCATCAATCCGGTTCGCACGATTGAGGACGTCCTGGAGGCCGACCGCCGCGCCCGCGGGCACGTGCGCACGCTGCTGGGCGCCCCGCTTCGCGCCGCCCGCTGAGGAGAGAGGCCATGACGACTTCACACGAGGATGTTCTCGGCCAGGCGCGCCCTGTCGTTCGCCGCCTCACCTTCTGGTACAGCCTCCTGCTCGCCTACCTGTGGATCGCGGTGCAGACGGGCGCCATGATCTTCGTCGTGCCGATGTTCCGCGAAATGTTCGCGGATTTCGAGTTTGAGTTGCCGCGCGCCACGCAATGGCTGCTCGCGACATCTGAGTGGATGGGTGGCGACCGCGCGGGCCAGTTCGTGCCGGGCTGGATATTCGCCGTGCCCCTCGCCGTGGTCGTCGTGACGGGCTTGTTCGCCCTCCTGCGCCGGGCGCCGCTGCTGGCGATGGCCCTGGCGACGATGCTGCTCGCCTCGATCATCGCCCAGGTGCTGCTTCTGCTCGCTCCGCTCTACGGCATGGTTGATGCCGTCGGGCAGTGAGTGTGCCCGCCCGCCTATGCTCTGTCATTCGCCAGGGAACTCCACGGCATGTCCACCTTCTTCGACTTTCTCCTGCTGCTCATCGGCTTCAGCCTTGTGATCTTCGTCCACGAACTGGGGCACTTCGCCGTCGCCAAGTGGGTCGGCATCCGCGTCGAGCAGTTCGCCATCGGTATGGGTCCGGCCCTCCTCTCGTGGCGCAAGGGCATCGGCTGGCGCCCGGGCACGACGCAGCCCGAGTACGAGGCGCGGCTCAAGGCCGGGGGGCGAGCGGCGGACCTCGGCGAGACGGAGTATCGCCTCAACGCCCTGCCCATCGGCGGATACGTCAAGATGCTCGGGCAGGAAGACCTCGACATGGCTGCGGTCGTCAACGATCCGCGCTCTTACAGCAGCCGGCCGATCTGGGCCCGGATGTGCGTCGTCTCGGCCGGAGTGGTGATGAACATCATCTTCGCGCTGGTCCTGTTCGTCATCTGCTTCATGTGGGGCGTGCAGACGATGGTGCCGGTCATCGGCGGGGTCAGCCCCGACAGCCTCGCCGCGATCACCATGCCCGCCAACGCCGCCGAGCATGGCATCACCACCGCGGGCATCCGACCCGGCGACCGCGTTGTCTCCATCAACGGCAAGCCCATCCGCTCCTATGACCAGATCCTCCTTGCCGCCGCCGTCTCCCGGCCCGGGCAATCGCTGCGCATCGAGGTGGATCGGGCCGGTCAGAGGCTGACCTTCGACCTCGCCCCGCGCGCCGACCGGGAGACGCGCCTGCTGGCGCTGGGCATCGCCTCGACGCAAAGCGCGACGATGCTCGACTACCAGCCCGGCTCGGCGCTGCACCGGCAGGTGCAGACGATCTTCCGTCTCGCCGGGCTCGATGAAGTGGCGCCAGCGCCGGGCCTTCGACTGGCCGAGGTGAACGGCGAGCCGATCGACGCCGTCTGGCAACTCAGCCGCGCCATCGATGCGTCAGGGGGAGAGCCCCTCGAACTGACCTTTGAAGACCCCGAAAGCGGAACGGTCAGCCGGGGATCGCTTCGACCCGATCCGGACTTCATGCTGGCGCAGATTCAGGACGGGAACGCGTGGTACGCGGCCCGCCACCTGCTCGGGCTGGTGCCGGCGCCGGTGGTGATCGACGTCGATCCAGATCGGTCCGCGGACTGGATCATCCCCGGCGACGTCATCATCGGGGCCAAGGAAGCCTCGTGGCTGCGCTCCGACGAACTGCAGCGCGCCCTCCAACCACGCGCCAAGACCACGGTGGTCGTCCTGCGCGACGGCCGCGAGCGGGAGTTCGACATCACCGTCGATCGGCTGGGGCGGGCGGGCTTCACGTGGACGGATATGCCGGCCATGGCTCCGCCGATCATCGCCGACACTCTCGACGAGATTTCCGTTCGCGGCTCTGAGGGGGGAGCGGCCGAGGAGCGAGCCGCGCCGGCGCGCCGCCTCAACATCATGCCCGGGTCGCGAATCGTCTCGATCGCCGGAGGAGAGGTGGCGACCTGGCGCGACGTTTTCATGAGGCTCCGAGGCGTGCTCGAGCCGGAATCAGGGCCGACATCCATCGAGATCACCTGCGAACTTCCCCTGCCCGGCCGGCCGATGGAGACGCTGAACTGGTCGATCGATGAGCCATCCGCCCGGGCGGTGCTGGCGCTCGAATGGCACAGCCAGTTGAGCGTGACGATCTTCCAGCCTCTCAGGGAGACGCAGCGTGCGGCCAACCCGATCGCCGCCGTGTCCATGGGACTCGAGCGCACCTGGGAGATGATCATCACGACCTACCAGACGCTCGATCGCCTGGTGCGCGGCTCGATCAAGGTGGACCAGCTGAAGGGCCCCGTCGGCATCGCCGAACTCGGCACGCGCGTCGCCGGCCAGGGACTTCCGTACCTGCTTCTCTTTCTCGGCGTGATCAACGTCAACCTCGCGGTGCTCAACTTTCTGCCCATCCCCATCGTGGATGGCGGACTGATGGTCTTTCTGATCATCGAGAAGATCAAAGGCTCGCCGGTGAGCGTGCAGGTCCAGAACGCAGCGACCGTGGTCGGCCTGCTTCTGATCGGCAGCCTCTTCCTGGTCACGTTCTACAACGACGTGCTCAACCTCATCACCAGCCTGACGAGTTGACCCCGCCCCCCTGCGCGGGGTGGGGACAGGTCAGGGCGGGGGTCCGACGGAGGGCGCCCTGTCTCGTCAGATTCCCCATTCTGCCGCCCCTTGGCAATCGAAACGCCGGGAACGCCCCGAACGACTCACAACCGAACAAAATCTCTCAATTTTCAGGATTTGCACTTGCCTGACCGGGGTTCCTCGGTTATTTTTGCTGCATCGT
Source organism: Phycisphaerae bacterium (assembly GCA_039794345.1). Taxonomy (GTDB): domain Bacteria; phylum Planctomycetota; class Phycisphaerae; order Phycisphaerales; family UBA5793; genus UBA5793. Next base: position 16,939 of record JBDIVQ010000084.1, read on the forward strand.
GGGCCTTCGAATCCGGGGGCTCGAGGAGAGGAATCAACGTGGCGGCATTCGCCGCCTGACGTGGGCTTGATCGGCGCTGGATCTCATCCCTGCCGCAATCGTTGCATTGCGGGCAGCGCAACGAGCACGTCGCATTGAGGAGGAAGAAAGACCATGCTTCGCAAGGCGTTCATGTCCGTTGCCGCCATCGCGCTGGCAACCACCGTGGCTTCGGCCGACATCCTGAACACAGCGCCTCCCAACAACGGACGCAGTGAAGACGGGGCTGGAGTCTTCGTTGATCTCACGGCGACCTCCGGCAACCTCACCGTCATCGAAATCGGCATGGTCTCGGGTGAGCCCGAGAACGGCCCCGTCCGTCTTCGCGTCTGGCGCCGCACCGGCTCCTACGTCGGCTTCGACGGCACGTCTGACGGCTGGTCGATCGTGGATGAAGTTGACGCGTTCTCCGCCGGCACGACGAATCCGACCAGTTTCGTCCTCAACAACCCCATCGCCCTCGCGCAGGGTCAGGTGACCGGTTTCCTCTTCCAGGGCCTCATCGGCGGCGTGCGCTACACGGGCACGAGCGGCAGCCCGCCGCAGACGACCTGGTCGGACGCGAACCTGACGCTCTTCAGCGACGTGGCGCGCGGCGCACCGGAGTTCGGAGGCAGCCGGTTCTCGCCCCGGTGCTTCTCGGGCTACATCAACTACATCCCGGCGCCCTCTTCGCTCGCCCTGCTCGGCTTCGCCGGCATTGCGTGCGGCACGCGCCGCCGCCGCGCCTGATCCAACGCGATCCACCGCGCTGACGCGGCCATCACGCCATCCCCCTCCGGGCGACGCCTTCAGGCGCCGCCCGGTTCACTTTTCTGCAATACGGTTCACCCTTCCGATTTGCGCCTGACCACGGCACCCTGGCGGCGGAGGGCAAACTCACCGCCCCTCGGCTGTGAGCGGCTCAGGGCCGCACGGCTGGGGTCGCAGAGGTCGCCCCGGGAGATTCACAGACTGCCTTTGATCCTGCACGATCCTCCACGCTGGAAAGCCGTGCCACCAACCCCTCTCGCTCATCGAATGAGCAGATCATCTCAGCATGCGCGCGGAAGTCGTGAACCCGTGCT
>JBDIVQ010000085.1:0-17975 GCA_039794345.1 Phycisphaerae bacterium
GCCCCTCACGGCGTGCGCGCGACGTTGCTCGTGCGGCAGGAAGGGAGTTCGATCAACTGCACGGGAATCCGGCATCGCCCGGCACCCATGTTCGCGCGGATCTTGCCGTCGCCGTAGCCCGTCGGCAGGATGTTGGCGACGCTCAGCCCTCGCTCGCTCAAGCCAAGTACGGTGCCGGCGCACCGACCGGAGGGAATCACTGTGTTTCCCACTTCGTTTGAAGCCAGGAACGCCTGCCGGCGCTCGGGCGTGGCGTTCCACCAGTAGAGCGTGATCTGCCCCGGGCACACGCCGGTGATGGCGAGAGTGTACTCGCCGCCGGCGGCAGCGCGGGTCTCCGCGCCGACCGCGGGGCCGGCGAGGGCGCAGGCACACAGCACCGGCATCAACCAGTTGCGCTTCATTCCAACCTCCCGTCTGTGGGCGCGTTCGGCCGGCGGGTCAATCGGCCTGCCGCAGTCGAGCAGCGCACCATGACCATGATCTTAACTCCGCGGGAGGGGATCCGCAAGCGACTTCGGGCAAATCGCTGTCGAATCCCTGATTTGCGGCGGCGCGGCCCGATACCAGGCCGAAGCGCGAGCGCGGACGAGGTTCACGCCCGCAACGAGGCACCGAAGGCGAGGGAAGCGAGACACGGGGCACCCCGGGCAGGAACGGGCGGCGCTCGCTCACGTCGTTCGCTCTTGCACGTTCGCACACAGCACGCTGGCGCGATGGTGAGCGGCGCCCTGTCGCGCGGCGCTCGCTCTTGCACGCTCACCATCGATCTCCGCCCAGAGCGGCGGCGATCGATGCCACCCGCGTCTGCGCAGGGTGGCACGGCACGCTCGCGGCTCTGAGCGGAAGTGCAGTGTGGAGGGCAAGGGCCTTCGCTCGCGCTGGCACATTCGCACACGGCACGCTGGCGCGACGCTGCGTGGCGCCCTCCTTCTTCCGGGGGGGGGGCGCTTCGGCGCGGTCGATCGGCGATCGGGTTGAGGCGGGGCTATCGCCTCGGGAACGCCGCCGCGGCACTGCGGAGGCGCTCAAAGGTCACTTCCAGTGCGGCGGGGATGATGCGCAACTCGCCGACCACGGTGATGAAGTTGGTATCGCCGGCCCAGCGCGGCACGACGTGGACGTGCAGATGCTGCGGCACACCGGCCCCGGCGGCGCGGCCCTGGTTGATCCCCACGTTCACCCCCTGACAGTTGAGCGCGCGTTCCACGAGTTCCACGCCTCGATCGACAAGCGACCACAGCGCCGCACGCTGCGCCGGCTCGTAGTCGAGCAGGCGCGGCCGGGCGTCGCCGAGGCAGACGAGCAGGTGCCCGTTCGTGAAGGGGTAGAGGTTGAGCAGGATCATCCCCTGTGCATCGCGCTCGATGACGAAGTGCGCCGCGTCCTGCTCGGGATGCTCCCAGTAGTCAAGAAGAAAGGACCGGCCCGGGGAATCTTCGGGGGTCGCGCCCGGAGGGCCGTCCTTGAGCGACTCGATGTACTGCATCCGCCACGGCGCCCAGAGGTTCTGCGTCTTCATGGCAAACGGTAGTCGCACCGGCCCGGCGGCACAGCGCCGTCCGGTGCTCGCACCCTCTCGCCATCCGCACGATGGCGCGGGGTGGAGGAACTTCGCTTCAGGTGCGGGGGGCGCTGCCGCACGCTCGCGCACGGCACGCCGGCGCGATGCGGTGCGGCGCCCTGTCGCGCGATGCGCGCTCCCGCATGTCGGTCATCGATTTCGGCCTGGAGCGGCGGCAATCGATGCCACAACGCAGCGGCATGACTGAAGCGGCGCTGCGCCGGCCGTCCGCATCATGGTTCCGCAAGCGGCCTTCACGGTCGGCCGGCTCGTCCGGCCATTGCGGGGTCGAGTTGCTCGGTGGCGCGGCGGACGGTCGTCTCATCGACGAAGTCCATGGCCCAGAGATTGAGGCGGAACATCGCGGCGCGATCGGCGGCGATGAGCACGACGGGATGCATGGGGCTGCGGGTGATGCGGGGCACGCCGGCGCCCTTGAGCAGTTCGACCGGAGCGGCGCCGTCGCGCAGGTACTGGTAGTGCATCGCTGAACGGCTGGAGTAGACGATGCCCTCGGCGTGGTGCCACGCCGCCGCGATGCTCGGCGCGGGAAGTCCGCGGATGCGCCGGCCGGCCGGCCAGCGGGCGTCGTACTCGAAGATGCGGTCCTGCCCGCTGTGATAGAAGAGCATCCGGGGCGAACCATCCGGAGCCGCGGGCGACTGGATGCCCGCAAGCGCCTGGTAGGCCATCTCGAGCGATCCCTTGTTCGTCAGGCGCTCGCGCTGAAGGGGGCGGCGCATGGCGGCGGCGCTGCGCGTGTCGAAGACGGCGAGGTCGAGTTCGCCAGTCGGCGCGAGGTGGAAGGCGAAGAGAGTCGCGTCGTCGAAGGCCCAGACGGGCAGGAGCCACGAACCACCCTCGTCGTCGGCGCGAAAGACCTCGTTAGGCCCCTGAACGAAGAGGTCGAAGCGCGGCTTCTCGCCGCCCACTCGCTCGCACCACGCGAGCCGGCCGCCGGGCGAGCGGGCGGCGAAGGCATTGACGCCGGTGCGCAGCAGCCAGGTGAGTTCGCCGGTGCTCCACTCGACCCAGCCGATGCGCCGCGAGCCGTCCATCTGCGGCGACTCGACGAAGAAGCCCTGCTCGTCGGCGTAGCGGCCGAGCAGTCCGGCCTCGTCGAGGCGGCGGTGTTCGATCACCTGCTGGCGAGGCCCGTCGCCGACGGTCGCGATTCGGTAGATCGTGATGTGGGGGATCGCTTCATTCGCGGCCGCGGGCGACGCGAGAATCGCGTCCCACGTCGGCGCGGGCGTTCCGTTCTGTACGGCGAGGAAGGTTCCCGCCGGGCTGACAAGGGGGGGCTGGAGGCCGTCGTAATCGATCGTCCCCAGCGGACCGATGCTCGCACTGACCGCCGTCGTGCTCGACGCCAGGCCCGCGGGCACATAGGTTTCGAGCGTCGCCTTCGGGTCGGGCGCTTCGGTGCGCCGGCTCTGGTCGGTGAGGGTCGGGCGGCGCGGCGCCGTCTGTTCGGTGACGCAGCCGGAGACGAGCAGCGCCGCGGCGAGGGCGGCGCCGGCCGCGTGCGGCCGCAGGCGACGCCGTTTGATCGGCCTGGGGGAGTCGTTCATGCTGTTCATTCCTGCGGACGGCGCTGCCAGGGGAGCGGGTCGAGCGGCTGGTCAAGTCGCGCGCTTTGCGAGGATCGGCGCCCCGCACCGTCGGTCGGCGGGCGCCGGTCCATCCACAGCGTGCCGTCATTGTCGCTGAAAGGGTCGTCCTCGCTGTCGGGACTCCGGAAGTACTCTTCGTTCCAGTGGTCAAGGCCGGCGGGATTCTGCTCGACGTTCGCCCCCTCCAGGTTGCCGCGGCTGCGGTTGAGCAGGTCGAAGTCCCCTTCGGTGACGTTGCGGATCTTCTCGGGCGAGTCGAGGATGATGGGGCGGATGAAGGCGACAAGTTCGCTGCGCGACTCGGTCTTGTCCGTCGAGCGGAAGAGGCCGCCGATGAGGGGAATGTCGCCCAGGAGCGGGACCTTTCGCACGATGTCGGTCAGCGAGGTGCGCCGGATGCCGCTGATGACGACCGTCTGCCCGTCGCGGATCGTGACCTTGGTGGTCGTTTCGCGGCGATCGAGGATGGACCCGCCGAAGAGCGTCTGCCCCGGCACGACGCTGGAGAGTTGCAGGTTGACGCGCAGGTCGATGTTGCCTTCGACGGTGATGTGCGGCCGGACGTTGAGCTGGATGCCCACGGCGAGGTAGTCGAAACTCTGGGTGACGCCGCCGACGTCCGTCGTGGTCGAATCGGTGATGAAGGGGATGTCCTGGCCGTCGAAGAAGTTGGCTTCCTCGTTGTCGGAGGTGACGATCTTGGGACGGAAGAGGACGTTGACGTCGGTCACCTGGGCAAGGGCCTGGAGGGCGACGTTGAGATCGACGTTGACGCCGAGGGTCGAGGTGTCGAAGAGGGCGTTGATGAGTTCGTTCTTGGTGCCCTCGATCGTGCTGCCGACGACGATGCGGTTGTCCTCGCTGGTGGCGCCGCCGAGGCCGCCGCTGCCCCAGCGGATGCCCAGCGAAAGGGCGTCATCGACGCTGACTTCGGCGACGATGGCCTGAATGAGCACCTGCCGCCCCGGCGCATCGAGCGTGTCAATGAGGCGGGCCATCGCGTCGCGGAGTTCCGGCGGGGCGACGACGAGCAGTCCGTTCTGCCGGGCGATGGGCATGATGCGCACCTGCCCGATGAGGTTGGAGATGATGCGGGCGTCGGGATCGGGCGAGCCGCTCTGCCAGGGGAACTGCATTGCCTGTTCCTGCTGCTGCTGGCCCTGCTGCTGCTGGCCGGAGTCCTGCTGGCCGATCTGCGCGACGTTGGAGCGCTGGGTGAGTTCTTCGCTGGTGCGTTCGACGTCCACGCGGGCGCCCTGCTCGGCGAGGAGGGCGTTGAGGCGGTTGGCGAGGTCTTCGGCGTCGGCGTGCTTGAGTTCGTAGAGCACGGGGGCGTTGGCGTTGCCGGGCACGTCGAGTTTGCGGATGAACTCCTCGATCAGGCCGTAGTGCTCGATGGAGCGCGCGGTGACGATGAGGGTGTTTTTGGCGTTGTCGGCGGTGAAGGAGACCTGTCCGGCGAGGCGGCTGATCTTCGGGCCTTCCTGCTGGTCGCCGCCGCGCGACTGCTGCCCGCCGCGCCCCTGAACCGCCGCGCCCCCGCCGCCGAAGAAGAAGTCGCTCTCAAAGGTCTCGACGATTTCTTCTTCCTGGGCGAAGATGGTGTTGAGCAGTTCCGCCATCGCCACGGCGCTGCTGTTCTGGAGTTCGATGACCAGGGGCAGGGCGATTGTGCCGGGGATCTGCACGTCCCACGCCTCGCGGATCTGCTTGCGCACCTGCTCGATGATGTCGCGCTCGGCCCGCACCGTCACGGAGTTCTGCGACTTGTCCGTAACGACCTTGAGTTGCGTCGAGGTCGAGAGGCCTTCGGTCGGCTGGCCCGGCCTCGGCGCCTGGAAGAAGGGCTGGTTGCGCGTGCCGCCGCGGCCCTGGGTCTGATCTTCTTCCTGCCCGAAGACGCCGACGATGAGTTTGGCGACGACGTCGGCGTCGGCGTACTTCAGGTAGAACGTCTCGAGTTGCAGGTTGCCGCCGGGGATGTCGAGTTTGTTGATCTGCTCCTGGAGGCGCTGGAGCGTGCCGATGTTGTACAGCGCGATGATCTGGTTCGAGGCCTCCTCGACTTCGATCTTCATGTTCGGCGGGCCCTGCGCCTGAATCTTGTCCTTGATCGTGGACGCCCGACCGTACTTGATCTGGAAGACCTTCTCGACGACCATGCCGGTGTCCGTCCGGCCGAGAACGGGTTCATCCGGCCCGAGGACCGGCGCCATGCCCTCCTGAATCTGCGCCACCGGCACGACGGCGAGATGGCTGCCGCGGTCGATGACAGCGATGCGGTTGGCGAAGAGCGCATCGACGATGAGGTTCATCCCCGCGGTCCGCGTCATCGGCGTCGAGTTGATGATCGTGATCTTCACCGCCTGGCTGAGCACAAGGCTGTCGGGATGGACCGGTCGGCCGGCGAGACGCTGGAGGTGCAGCAGGACCTGCGAGACATCGGCCGCGTTGAAGGCGACGGGTTCGAGGGCGCCCTCCTGCGGCGCGCCCGGCGCTTCCGGCTCGCCGAAGAGAAAGTCCGGATCCTCCATCGACTCGATGCCGAGGTCGAACTCCTCCTCTCCCTCTCCACCCTCCTGTCCCGGCGGCGTCTGGTCGAAGAAGCGGAAGTACGACTCCGAGCCTTCCTGGGCGAAGAGCGCGGCGCGCGGCTGGAGGAGCAGGGCGGACGCGGCCATGATCAGATGAGTGCGGCTGTGATGCTTCATGTATCTTCCGTTCCTGTCAGGTCGCAGATTCGCGGCCTGCTCGTGTCGCCGGGAAATCGACCGCACGGCAGGCGTCTTCGAGGCCGGCGGCTCATCCGCCGGGGTCGATCAGTTATCGACCGCATCGTCGGCGCTGTCGCCGGACACTTCAAGTTGGAAAGTCGTCGCGGCCGGGGCCGCCCCCGAGCCGAAGATATCCGTGCCGGCGCCGGCTCCCGCGCCGGGCGCTCCGAAGTTCACCACCGGCAGTTGCTCCAGACGTTCGAAGAGATTGAGATCGAATTCGCCCCCCTGCCAGCGCACCTTCGCCTTCCAGGGCTGTTCGATGGCGACGAGTTCGACGAGGCCCTTCTGCCCGACGGCGATGAAGGGCTCGTCGTTGTAGACGGGGGAGGCGAACATCGCCTGGTTGCCCACGATGCCGACGAGTTTCGGACCGCCGTAGACCGCCGCCCTCGACGGCTGCACCGGCCCGTCGTTGCGCGGCAGAGGCGGAGGAAGCCGGCGCGGCGGAGCGGCCGGCTCGAAGAAGGGCGAACGCAGACTGGCGAAGTCGCGATTGCCCTTGACGGTCTCCGCGTAGGCGAGGGATTCGGGGCTTTCGCCTCCCTGCCCGGCCTCGTCGATGCGCAGCGACCGGGCGAAGAGGGCTGAGAGAAGCGAGGGTGTGAGCCAGAGAACGACAAGGATCGCCGCGGCCAAGAGTACGAGGGCGGCACGCGACAGGCCGGAGAGGCTGCGCCACGCCTGATAGGTTGCGTTGTGGTTCATGATCATGACCCCTTCTCAACAAACCACGCATCGGCGACGAGCGTGACCTCGACTTCCGCCCGGTCGGTCTGGCGGCGGATGCGGATCGAGGCGATCCGCGCGATGGACGGGACCATCTCGAGGTCGGCGATCACCGCCAGCGCGACGTGCGGCGGCGCGGAGAACTTCAGTTCGATCGGGCCCCGGGAGTACTCGACGCCCGACGCCGTCGATTCCGTCCCTTTCAGTTTGGACGCCGACCGCTCCGTCATCGAGTACTCTCGCGTGAGATCGTGCGCTTCCAGGACGGCGAGCATGGCGTTCTTGGCTTCGAGAATCCGCGACTGGTCGCCGGGCGTGAGGACTTCGCCCCAGCGTTTGCGGCCGTCGCGAATCATGTTGCGGTTCTCTGAGTCCGGGCCGGCGTAGCGGCGGATTTCCGCCAGCGCTTTTTCCGAGCGGTCGTTGAGGTCGGCGAGGGTCCAGATGATCGGTTCGAGCAGGGCGAAGTAGGCGACCAGCCCGACCACGAGCCAGACGAGCCACTTCATGGCGCGCGGCAGGGCGCGGTACTTCCCGGCAAGAGATCCGAAGGTCGAAGTGGAGGCGGCGGCGTTCACGGCTGACCTCCTGCGGCCGTGCCGCTCAACTGCTGCCGGCGCGCCAGCAGTTTGTTGTACTCCTCCAGAAGACGGGGCTCGCGGTGCTTGACCGCGGCGCGGTCGATCATCGCCTTGTGCACCGCGGGGAGGTCCATCTTGGAAATCTCCGCGTCGCTCAGGGGCGGCGGCAGGGGCTTCTCACGCGACGCCGGCTGCGACGACTCGGGGAAGAGGGGCGGATCGCCCGTGGAGGGCAAGAGGTTGAAGCCCTCGCCGCCCGTCGAGGTGCTCGTCGATGCGGCACCGCCGTTGCGCTGCGGTCCCGAAGGCGGCCGCGAACGCGGGGGACCGCCCCCGATCGTGAAAGCCGAAAAGTTGTACTGCGTCAGGGGATAGTCCCGCGCCTCCTCGCCGTGGCGGATGACGGCGAGCGGCTCGCTGAACTCGCGCTTGACCTTGGCGTGCGGATCGAGCACGAGCGCCTGGAGTTCGAATTCGATCTTGTTCTCCCCCGAGGTGACGTTGGGCGACTTGACCTGTGAAAAGAGGCGCGACTCGTTGAGCAGGCCGTGAAACTCGAACACATCGTTCTGCCGGTCCGGCGTCGTCGAGCCGCTGATGGTTAAGCCGCTGCTGCTGTCGATGCTGATGGACTCGAAGGTGAGGTCGTACGGCGCCAGGCCGGAGATGTCCGCAAGGATCTTGGTCATCGGCCAGCGGTGGCGGCGCAGGGTGCGGAAGAAGTCGGCCTCGGCCTGGCGGGCGCGGGCGTCGGCGGCGACCTTCTCGAGGTGCTGCGTCTTGAGGCGGAGGATGGCATAACGCGTCCACCCGCCGAGAATCGGCAGCAGGATGATGCACACGATCGCCGCCAGCGCCACCCGCCGCGCCCGGCTGCGATCGCTGATCCAGTTGAGCAGGGAGAAGACGGCGCCGCGCGGCGGCTGGGGGGGCTGGTCGAGCAACTCGACCATCGATCGCCTCGGTCCCAGCGCCGCCAGGGCCGCCCCCGCCGCGACGCCGAACCGGCTCCACCACGCCGCGTCCGCATTCGCGCCTGAGATCATCCGGCCGAGGCGTTCGAGCACGGTGGGGTCGATGAGGAGGGTCTGACGGTGCGCCCGCGCTGCGCCCGAAGCGCGCTGTTCGATGCCCTCGAGCGTCGCATCATCGACGCCGGCCGCGAGAGCCGTTTCGACCATCACCCGCGCCGCTTCCGCCGACCAGCGCTCTTCGCTCAGCCTTGCCGTCCGGACCGTCGTCACCGAGTTGACATGCGAGGCGAGTTCGAGGGAACGGTGGTCGCGGTCGAGCGAGGCGACGGCGCCCTCGCTGGCGCCGCTGAGGATGAGGAGTTCAAGCAGGGCCGCGGACTCGGCGCCGTAGGTGAGCGGAGCGGGGGCCGGGACGGTCTCGGCGGGACGGTCGCCGGGCCAGCCGAACGCGGCCGCGAGGCGGTTGTCCACGGGGGTGCGCCACGGGAGGACCGCGACCTCGCGGCGATGGTCGGCGAGAAGGCTGGGAAGGTCGGCTTCGGCCTGGAGGCGGGCGGCCTGGATCGCCGCGATGTCTTCCATCGCGGGAATCTCCAGCACCCGGCACAGGACCGAACCGCCCGGCAGGACGCGCACCACGCGATCGGGCGCCAGGCGTGCCAGCAGCGCGCCGAGCCGCTCCGCGTCGCGGACGGGGATGGACTGATGCTCCGCGAGGTGGAGGCGGCCGCTGCGGTTCTCCGCCATGACGACCTGCCAGTGCTCGCCCTGGCGATGCAGCGCCACGACGCGGCGCAGCGCCTCGCCGCCGTTGCTTCGAATTGATCCGTTCGTTCGCGTCATGAAACTGGTCCGGTCTGCGGTTGGGCGTCGATGTCGGCCGAGTGGGTTCGCCGGCGTTCGCCGGTCCTGCGGAGCCGTGCCGCGCCGTCCTGTGCTATCGAGTTGGGCGGGCCGTGCCCGCCGCCTGAGTGATGTTCTCCATTACCGTTCGATGTACTCGAGAATGCGGAGGGGAAGGGAAGAACGGTCGATCGTAACCACGAGTTGCACCTCAGTCCTGCCGGGAAGCGCCACGCCGCCGGCGGTGATGACGAAGTTGTTGCTCCGCACGTCGATGAAGGGGGCGATCGCCGCCAGCGTCTCGCGCGAGAGCGTGGGAATCTGGAGCAGTTCGACGAGGCTGGTGATTCCCGCGGACTTGCCGTGGCGAAGCGAGTCGATCTGGTCCGCGAGCGCCTCATCCACGCCGGGCAGCAGTTCGAGCACCTCGACGGGCGCGGTGTTGATGTTCAGGCGGCCGGGCCTGGGGGCGTAGGTCGTTCCGATCGTGGCGCCGGCGAGGATGCGGCCGATCTGCTCGTCCGTCAGATCGCGCGCGCCGAGCGTCTGGTTCGGCTGGTTGCGGCTGGCGCCGCCGCGCGGTCGTTGCGGTCCGCCCGACTCTCCCGCGCCGCCGGCGGCTCCGCCCGACCCGCCCTGGCTCGGCTGGCCATCGCGCGTGATCGTGCTCAGCGGCGTGGTGAGGAGTCCTTCAAGGGTGTTGCCCTCGGCGCGCGAGTAGTGGAACAGCGCGTTCGCCTGCGCCTGATCAACCCCGAACGTGTTGCGGATCTCGGAGACGGCGGAGGTGCTCAGGGAGAGGCGAGTGCCGTCCGCGAGGGGTCCGGGCTCGACGGACGACGTCGTGAGCAGCGCCGACCAGCCGGCGTCGAGGCGGCCGTCCGCGTTGTCGTCGGGCCAGGTCGCCGGGCCGTCGTCTTCATTCGGATCGAGGATGCCGTTGAGGTTCCAGTCTTCGCCGCGCACGAGCAGGGGGGTGATGCCGTAGACGAGTTCGAGTTCCTGGATGGTCTTGAAAGGCCCGTTGCGCGGGTCGTAGGGCTTGAGCGGATGGTTGTAGTACCCCGCCTCCGCGCCTCCCTCGCGCACGTCATCGTCCGGGTCCATCCAGTCGAGAATGGCGGCGACCATCTCGGGCGTGATGTCCTCGAGCTTGGCGAGCGATTCCTCTTCGAGGAGGTTGAGGTTGATCTTCGCATGCGCATCGGCCGGGCCGTCGGCGAGTTCGTCGTTGATCCAGTGCTGGATGTGATACTCGGCGACGAGGACGCCGTTGGAATCGCGGATCGTGCCGTGCGCGAGATCCTCCATTTCTTCCTCGAAGGTGGTCGGCTCGACCTCCTGCTCGGTGTCGATCTGCCATTCGAGGTAGGCGATGTAGGACTCGATGCCGGCGCGGGCCGCCCAGCGGGCGCGGACCCGTCCAAGCGCTTCGCGGCCGGCGACGGCCTGGCGCTGGGCGGAGAGTTGCAGGGGAATGACGATGAGCGAGGTGATGGTGACGACCCAGAGCACGAGCATGAGCGTCGAGCCGCGCCGCCGCGGGCTGGGGCGGGCGCGCCTCGGTCGGTGAGGGTGAGAGGAGCGGCAGGTGATCACGGTCTGCCTCCCGGAGGCCGCGTGCCGCTTCCGCCGGTTCCGGGCTGGCCCCGGCCGCCGCCGTCGCCGCCGCGTCTTCCGCCGCCCTCTGTTCCCCCGCCTGTGCCGTCCCCGCCTCCGCCGCCTCGCCGGCCTCCGCGTCGTCCGCCGCCGGTGGTCGAGCCGCCTCCTTCGAACTGGAAGAGGTCTCCGCCGCCTGTCTCACCCTCGGTTCCGAGCTCGAGATTCTCGACGTCCATGGAGGGGTCGTAGGTTTCATCGACTTCGGGATCGAAGGGCAGGGGCACGCGATCAAGCGCGACGGTCGCGCGCGCGGAGATCACGGCGCCGCTGCCCGGCTCGACGACCCGGCAGGTGACGCGCAGCGCATGCGGCAGGCCGTCGTTGTCGCTGTCCCACGTTGAAAGCCACGTCGTGCCGTCGAAGGCTTCGAAGTCGAGCGAAAAGACCTGCGTTCCCAGCGGGACCGCGACGCCGCCGCCCTCGTAATTCTCATCCACGATCGGATCGCTGCGGCGCCAGAGCACGCCCGTCACTTCGCGGTCGGGCTTGAGGCGGTAGTGAACTTCGTGGATGTTCGACTCGCGATACGTCGTCTCTTCCTGCTGCTCGGGGCGCACGGGCCGCATCGAGCGGCAGAAGAGCAGGATCTCGTCGGTCTGCTGCTCGCTGGATCCGGGCGTGTCGTCGATGCGGACGATCGTGTCGGGGAGGGTGACGTCGCGCGCGATGTTGGCCAGGTCGCGGGCGATGATCCGGGTGATGGAATGGACGGATTCGACGGCCGCCTGCCGCGCGGAGGAGCGATCGCGGCCAATGGCGAGTCGGCGGATCGACATGGTGGCGGCGCCGGCGAGGATGGACGCGATGACGCTCGCGGCGACGAGTTCGACGAGCGTGAAGCCGCGCCGCCCGCGGCGCCGCGCCGGGGCGGGCCCCCTCGCCGACCGGGATGGACCGGGGCGCCTGGTCATGGTCGCTCCACCGGTTGAGTCGGGGTTCGGTCGGGATCCGGCTCGTCGCCGAGGCGGCGGGCCATGAGCGTCTGAACTTCTGCGGTCTGCTCGCCTCCGCCCGTGTTCCACCAGACGCGAGCGGTCACCTGGAAGGGCTGGCTGGGGGAGAGGTCTTCGATGGTGATCCGATAGGTGAAGCGATCGAAGGGAGGATCGACGACGCCGGACAACTCGCCGACCTTGAGATACTCCGCCGGTCCGATGGCCAGCACGTCGTTGAGCAGCGAGTCGAGGACCATCGCCGCTTCCTGAATCTGCTCGCCGCGCAGTTGCGCATTGAGAGATCGGCTGGCCACGCCGAGCACCGCAACGAGCGCGCCCGAGAGCACCATTCCCGCGACGAGCACGTCCATCAGGGCCATGGCGCGGCGCCGGGCGGCGCCGAAGCGAAGGCGCATTCGGCCTCGCACGCGCTCGTCGATTCGCCCGCACGCGGCCTTGGCGCCCCGATGTCTCGACGCCTCGGCGCCTTGATGTCTTGATGCCACGATGCCTCTGTTCACCATTTCTCATCCCCCGATCCCGTGGCGTGGAGGTCCTCGGGCGAGAGGCGGAGCATGCGGCCCTCGTCGCTGAGCGTCATCGAGCGCATCTCGCTGGGCAGGAGCGAGACGACTTCGACCGTGTCGCCGAACTGAATCTCGATCTCGATGCTGGGGCGGATGGTGTCGGGGCCGATCTCGACGCGGAACGAGCCGCGCTCCTGCTGGCCGTTCACGTACGCCGCGCGAAGGAACACGTCGCGCTCGAAGCGGGCGACGGGGCAGAGCAGGTCGCGGCGCCAGGCGCCGCGCCGCGGCTGCGTTCCCGGACTTGAGCCGAGGTCATCCGCGAAGTCGAAGCGCTCCAGCCAGAGTTCGCTCGCCTCCGCCTCGTAGACGAGGGCGGCCGGCGCCTGGCTCGCGACGTGCCGGTGCGCCAGCGCGTCGAGGACGTTCTGCACGCGATTCACGGCGACGCGCCCGCGGCGCGGCAGCGTGTTGCTCATGCGGATGGTCGTGACGCCCGCCAGCACGCCGAGGATGACGATCACCACGATCATCTCGACGAGGGTGAAGGCGCGCCGTCGCCGCGCGGCGGTTGAAGGGGCGAAGTTGGAGCGTCGATCGCGCATGGCTCGTTGCCGCGGGGCGGAGTGGGCCGGTTACCCGACAATGTCGGCGTTGTCGCCCTCGCCGCCTTCGCGGCCGTCGGCGCCGTAACTGACGATGTCGTAGTCCACGTGGATATTGCCGGGCACGACGAGGAGGTAGTCATTCCCCCACGGGTCTTTCAGGTCGGCTTCCTTGTTGATTCCTTTCTGCCAGGTGTCGGGGGCCTCCTTGGGCTTGTCCCACAGCAGGCCGCGCAGCGTGTCGCCCGACTGAACGTCGCGGCCGAGGTCGCTCAGGGCGAGATCGACGCTCGTGCGCAGGCTGGCCATCGAGGCCTTCGCCGCCGCCACCTTCGACTGGCCGATGCGCGAGAGGACGCGCGGCGCCACCACCGCCGCCAGCACGCCGATGATGATGACCACGACGATCGCCTCGATGAGCGTGAACGCCCGCCGGGCGCGCCGAACGCCGCGATCTCGGGTCGGGGATGAAGAAATGATCATGGTTGGAGCCTCCAGGGAGTGAGCCGCTCAGCCGATCGCCGACTGAAGGGAAAGCATGGGAAGGATGACCGACAGGATGACGAAGCCGATGACCACGGCCATGAGCACGACAATGACCGGGGGGAGCGCCGCGGTGAACATCTTCAGCGACGCCGCCGTGCGCCGATCGAAGGACTCCGCCGCCTGCGTGAGCATGGTGTCCAGCCGGCCGCTGCGCTCGCCGAGGTCGATGATCTGAATGAGGATCGGGGGGAAGTAGCCGCTCTTTTCCATCGGCTCGGCGATGGACTGTCCCGAGCGGATCTTGTCGGCGACTTCGTCGATGACCCCCTCCATCGCCTTGTTGCCCAGCGTGTCGCGGGTGATGATGATCGCATCGATGATGGGAATGCCCGAGGCCATCAGCGTTCCCAGCGTGCGCGTGAAGCGCCCGACCGCGACGTCGCGCACCAGGGAGCCGACGATCGGGATGCCCAGCAGGAGGCGGTCGCGCTCGAGGCGGATGTGCGGCTGGGCCATCGCCGACTTCCATCCCGCCCACGCCAGGCCGATGAGCGCCAGCACGAGCCACCAGTACGAGCCGAGGAAGTCCGCGAAGCCCTTGACGATCCGCGTGGGGAGGGGCAACTGGATCGTCTGTCCCTCGAGGCTCTCGAGGACGCGCGGGATGATGAACGTCACGATCACCGCAATGCCGACGGCAAGCACGACGATGAGAATCGCCGGATACATGAGCGCGCTCGCCACGGAGCGCTTCGTCTCGAGTTCGCGGTCGAGAAGATCGGCCAGTTGCATCATGACGACCTCGAGGCGGCCGGACGCTTCGCCGGCCCGGAGCATGCCGACGATCATGTCGTCGAAGGGGTTGCCCCACTCGAGCGCGGCCTGGGCGAGGCTGCGCCCCGCTTCGATGCGGCTCATGAGGTGCTCGATCACCGCCTTCTGCCGCTCGCTCGACGCCTGCTTCTCAACCGCCCGCAGGGCGCTCATGAGCGGCAGGCCTGCGTCGAGGGCCGTGGCGATCTCGCGGATGAAACTCGCCAGTTCCCCGCGGCGCATCGTCTGTCGCCCCCGCTGCGCCTGGCCGATGTCCGCGCTCGCCGCCGCGGCAGAGGTCCGGAAGGAGACCGCGTTGCGCGCGCCGAGGCCGAGGCGCCCGTTGAGCGGGGCCAGTTGCGTCGCCGTCTCCCCGCGCTGCTTGAGCGCTCGGATGGCCTCGGCCCGGTCGAGCGCGTCGATCGTGCCGCTCACCGCCTGGCCTGCCCGTGTCACGGATTGGTACTGAAACGTCGGCATGGTTCACTTCAGGCGAGCGCGGCGCGATCACGCGCCCGCCGCGGTCCGGAGTTCCTCTTCCGCGTCCTGCGTGGCGCGCAGGACGTCCTCGATGGTGGTCTGTCCGCTGGCGGCCTTGATCAGTCCGTCGGCCCGCATGCGCAGATGGTCCTTGTTGGCGACGGCAAGAATGTCCAGAGCGCTGAGGCGCTGGCTGATGGCCCGCCGCATCGCCCCGTTGATCTCGAGCACCTCGAAGAACCCGATGCGCCCGCGGTAGCCCGAGCCGTTGCACTTTTCGCACCCCGCGCCGGCGAACATCTCGCCCCCGAACATCGCCTGTTCGCTCTGCGAGAGGCGGTGCACCAGCGCCTCGGGCATCGGCACCTTGCGCCGGCAGTGGGTGCAGATCCGCCGCCCCAGGCGCTGCGCGATCACCCCCTCCAGCACCGATGAAACCAGGAACGGCTCCACGCCCATGTCAATCAACCGCGTCACCGCCGAGACCGCGTCATTCGTGTGGATCGTCGAAAACACGAGGTGGCCGGTGAGCGCGGAGCGCACCGCGATCTCCGCCGTCTCGCCGTCGCGGATCTCGCCGACCATGATGATGTCGGGGTCCTGGCGGAGAATGTGCCGCAGACCCTGCGCGAAGGTCAGGCCGCGCTTCGGGTTCACGGGAATCTGGTTCACGCCGTGCAACTCATACTCGACCGGGTCCTCGATGGTGATGATCTTGAGTTCAGGCGAGTAGATCTTCTGGAGTCCGGCGTAGAGCGTCGTCGTCTTGCCGCTGCCCGTCGGCCCGCTCACCAGCAGCATGCCGTGCGGCACATCCAGCAGGCGATCCATCACCTTCACGTCCTTGGCGCTCATGCCCAGTTCAGTGAGGTCCAGCGGCAGCGTGCCCTTGTCGAGGATGCGCAGGACGACCGACTCGCCGTAGAGCGTCGGGACGGTGCTCACGCGCAGGTCCACCTTGCGGCCCTCGAAGCGCAGGGTGATGTGCCCGTCCTGCGGGACGAAGCGCTCGGCGATATTCATTCCCGCCATGATCTTGATGCGGGAGATAATGGCCGGCTGAAGGTGGCGCGGCGGGGGCGTCTGCTCGTTGAGCACGCCGTCAATGCGGTACTTGATCTTCAACTCGGTCTCGAAGGGCTCGATGTGGACGTCGGAGGCGCGGCCCTTGATCGCTTCGAGGATGATGAGGTTGACGAGGTTGATGAGGGTGGGCTGCTCCGCCATGCGGTGCAGGTCCTCGGCCTCGATCGCCTCGATGTTGCGGTCGAGGATGTCCCCGCCGCCCGCGTCGCCGCGCAGATGCTCAGCCATGCGGGCGGCGGTGGTCCCGTACTGAATCTCGACGAGCTTCTTGAAAGGCTCGGGGCTCATGCCGCAGCGCACGACCGGCCGCTGCGCCAGCACTGCCACCTCGTCCGCCGCCGCGAGGTCGAAAGGATCAAGCATCACGACGACCACCGACTCGCCCTCGAAGCGCACCGGCACGAGGCGATGATCGATCGCCTGCTCGGCGGGGATGACCGCGGCCGCGGCGGAATCGACCTGCTCGAGCGGCTCGTCGTACCACTCGATGCCCAGCCGGGCGCACTTGAGGCGAAGGGGATGGTCAATGGTCGTTTCGCTCATGGTTCTCTGCCGCCTTCCGGCTCGATCGCGACGCCCGTCGAAAGCGCCCGCAACTGGTCGCTGGTGAGCAGGGCGCGGATCTCCGCCAGCGTGGATCGGATCCGGGCCTGGCGCGCTTCGAGGAGGCGCTGCGTCCGGGCCTCGAGCGATTCGCCGCCGCCTTCGCCGCCGGGCTGAGCCGGCTCGACGCCCGGCCCGCCGGTCGGCCAGAGGCGCTGCACCTCGCGCGTCATTTCGACTTGAACCAGTTCGCGGTGAATCGGTTCCAGCCGCAGCGCGTGCGAACTGAGCAGCGCCGCCAGCGCTTCCTCCTGGCCCGCGCTCAGCGCGGCCAGTTCGCGCACCCGCTGCGCGTCGCCGGCGACCTCGTCGATGCGGAAGTAGCGCGGCCAGGCGCGGCGGCGGAACTCCTGCGTAAACCGCGCCCCGGATTCATCGGGCAGGTGCGCCGCAAAAACCTCGGCGAAGCGCAGGTTGATGTCGCGCAACTCGACGTGCAGCCGCCTGAGGCGCTCGTCCAGCGCGCGCATCTGCCCGTCGTCGCCGCCTCCCTTGCCGTCGCCGTCGTAGGAGAGCCGCTCCATCTGGTCGGCGAGCGCGTGGCGGGCGGCGAGGGGCGCGTCAAACTCGATGCCGTATTGCTCGACGACTCCCTCGCACCCCTCGCGCACCTCGTCAGGCAGTTCGAGGCTGTCGAGGACATCGACGAGGTCCACGCGCTCCGCCATCAGCCGCGCCGAGAGGAGCAGCCCGACACGCCGACGCCGGTCGCGCTCGAAGCGCGGCCAGCGGGGCGCCTGATCGTCGCTCAGCAGCGCCCGCACGTCGGTGAAGAAGGCGACCTCCATCTGGAGCGATTCGTCGGCCCACTGCTCGCGGAGACGGTTGTACTCGCCGACGAGCGATTCCTTCATGGAGGGGCTTTCCGCCGCCGCCATCGCCTCCTGAAGGCTGCGCAGGCCCTCCTGGATCGACGCCGCCGCGTCGCTGAACGCCTGGACGTAGCCCGCGTAAATCGCCTCGACGAGCGCCTGCTGCGACTCGTCAAGTTCCAGCGTCTTCTCGAGGGCCCGGGCGTCCTGGGCGGTCACGGTCGGCCGGTAGCCCTGGTAGAAGGACCGCAACTGGATCTGCGCAGCGGCGGGCCGGACGCAGATGGCGAGGGCGAGGAGCGCCCCCGCCAGCGCGCTGAGAGTCCTTCCCGAAATCCCGTCTGTGCTCCGCCCGTTCATGGGAACTGCGATCCTCGTTCTCGCCGGGGCGGCGCGAACCGCCCGCACCCCCTGGGCCATAGGATGATCGTAGACGAGACAGCAGCCGACGCTGCCTTCGCCGCGGCCAAAATCGCCCAGCCCGGACTCATTCAAAACCTTCAGCCCGCCCGACCCCCGTCAGGCGCGCCCGCCGCTCCGGACACCCCGCCAAGACGTACCAACGCCCCTCCTCCGGCCCGGATTGCAGCCGCACCGCCTCACTTCACGTTATCACAGCATGGCCCCGACCGCCTTCCGCGACGAACCGGCCTCACCTGCCGGCGCCGAAGGCGTAGGGCAATTGAAATGACGATCGGGCCTGCATCGGTGCGGCGCCGGCAGCAGAGTCGGCGCACCGCGCTGCGGAGATTCGTCAGGCGCCGCGATCAGTTCTCCGGCTGGATGATCGCCCACGCGGGCGGGCTGGTCTCGCACGTCTGGTGATCGACCACCTGGAACATGTACGTCCCGTCGATGTGCGCGGGGATCCGCAGGCGGATGATC
>JBDIVQ010000086.1:0-17591 GCA_039794345.1 Phycisphaerae bacterium
CTTCGCATGCGACGATACGGCTGCATCGTCCCTACGCCTGGCCGCGGCGCACAAAAACGCGGAACGCCCGTGCGGGGCACGGGCGTCCGGGTTCGCTTGCGTCTTCGCGTCAGGGGCGCATCGCGCTCACTTGATCTCGACGGAGGCGCCGGCTTCGGTGAGGGTCGCCTTGAGGGCTTCGGCCTCTTCCTTGCTGACTTTGGTCTTGACGGGCTTGGGAGCGCCGTCAACGAGGTCCTTGGCTTCCTTGAGGCCCAGGCCGGTGGCCTCGCGGACGGCCTTGATGACCTGAATCTTCTTGTCGCCGGCGGCGGTGATGATGACGTCGAACTCGGTCTGCTCGGCCTCGGCTGCGGCCTCGCCGGCGCCCGCGCCGCCGCCGCCCGCCATCATGATGGCGCCGCCCGCGGCCGGCTCGATGCCGTAGGTCTCTTTCATGTAGTCCTTGAGATCGACGGCCTGCTTGAGAGTGAGGGCGGCGAGTTTGTCGCCCAGTTCCGCGATGGCCTTGTCGAACGTTTTCGTTCCTTCTGACACGTTGCACACTCCGATCGGTTTCAGACAATCTCGGCGTTCAAGAGGTGATCGACCATCGATCATTTAACCCGTGAGGGCCCGTCGAACGCGCGGGGTGGTTTGTGGGCGTGGGGAGCCGAGGCCGCGTGGATCATCCGGCGCGGGCGATCGTCTCGCCTTTCTCGAGTTTCTCCTCGATGGTCTTGAGGATGGAGGCGATGGCGCTGCCGGGGCCGGTGACGGCGCCGACGAGGGCCGAGCCGGGGCTGAGGATCAGTTGCACCGCCTGGCCGAGCGCCTCGGCGCGCGTGGGGTACTTGGAGAGGGCCTCGACGCCGGCCCTGCCCTTGAAGACTTCGCCGTCGAGGATGGCGCCCTTGAGTTCCAGCTTCTTCAGTTTCTTCGCGAAGGTCATGACCTCGCGGGCGACGTCGATGACCGTCTCGCCGCCGTAGACGATGGCGCTGGGTCCGGTGAGGAGCGAGTCGAGAGGGCTCAGCGCCGTGCCGTCAAAGGCCTTGGCCGCGAGCGCGTTGCGCACCACGGTCACGCGGATGCCTTTGCTGCGCAGACCTTTGCGGAGTTCGATGTTCTGGTCCGCCTTGAGTTCGCGGATGTCCACGAGGAGGGCGTCGGCCACGCCGCTGAACTCGCGCCGGTATTCGTTGATGATGAGGTCTTTGACGACTTTGCTCATGGGAGGCTCGATTCGGGCCACTGGGCACCAGGCACCAGGCACCAGGCACCAGGCACCAGGCACCAGGCACCAGGCACTGGTGCAGTTTACACGGCGATGCGCACGCCGGGGGTCATGGTTCCGCTGATGGTTACTTTCTTGACGAACTGCCCCTTGGTGGAAGCGGGCTTGGCTTTGAGAATGGTCTGGATGAAGAAGTCGATGTTGTCGGCGAGATGGTCCTCGGGGAAACTCATGCGGCCGACGGCGGCCTGGACGTTGCCGCCCTTGTCGTTGCGGTACTCGACCTTGCCGGCGGAGTATTCGCGCACGGCCTTGGCGATGTCGGTGGTGACGGTGCCGGCCTTGGGCGTGGGCATCAGGCCGCGCGGACCGAGTTGCCGGCCGAGGCGGCTGACGATCTTCATCATGTCCGGGGAGGCGACGGCGACGTCGAAATCCATCCAGCCGTCGGAGACCTTCTTGACGAGGTCGTCGGCGCCGGCCTCGATGGCGCCGGCGGCCTTGGCCGCGGCCGCGTCATCGCTGCCGCAGAAGGCAACCACGCGCTTGCTCTTGCCCACGCCGTGCGGAAGGGCGATGGCGCCGCGGACGAGCTGGTCGGCCTGGGTTGTGTCGATGCCGAGGGTGAAGCAGATCTCGACGGTCTGATCGAACCGGGGCCCCTTGAATTTCTTGAGCGCGGCGACCGCGTCCTTGAGCGGCAGCGGCTCCTTCGGGGCGATTTCGAGGTTGGCGCGGGTTCGCTTGGTGAGCCTGGCCATGTGTATCAGCCCTCCACCTTCACGCCCATGGAGCGGGCGGTGCCGATGATGATTCGCGTCGCGGCGTCGAGGTCGGCGGCGGTGAGATCGGCCATCTTCTCCCGGGCGATCTCCAGCGCCTGGGCGTGGGTGATCGAGCCGACCGTCTCCTTGCCGACGAGGCCGCTTCCCTTTTCGATGCCCGCTCTCTCCTTGATGAGCACTGAGGCGGGCGAGGACTTGATCTCGAGTTCAAAACTGCGGTCGTCGTAGAGCGTGACGATGCAGCCGACGATCTTGCCGTTGAACTTCCGGGTGGCCTCGTTGAACTTCTGAATGAACTGGCCGGGATTGATGCCCTTGGCGCCGAGCGCAGGGCCGAGAGGCGGGGCAGGCGTCGCCTGCCCTCCCGGCGCGAGAATCTTAAATTGTGAATTGATCTTCTTGGCCATCGAGGTGGACCTCCCACGGATGCTTCCCGGGCAACGCGCCGGGGTGTGTCCGCTGCCCGGCCGGGGCAGGCGAACGCACGGTGGTGCAAGCGGCTCAGATTGACGAAGGCCATGATAGGCCGCCCGGCAGGTCCGGGACAAGCGGCGGCAAGGCCGCACCCGCCCGAGCAGGCCGGCCAACCGCCGGGACGGGTGATCGCCGGGGCGTCTGTGCGGCTTCCGATCGGAAGGAGCCTGCCGGTTGTGCGGGCTGGGACGACCGGTCGTCCACGCCGGGAAGGATGCACGGAACTTGCGGCGGGCCGGCCGCAATCGCGCCGCTCAATCGCCGACGATACCCCTGTGCGCCCTCTCCCGGGCGCCTGGCAGGGGCGTCGCCGTGCGCAGCGCGGACCGGGACAACTCGACACCGGCGGTATCGCTGAGGCATCGCCTCCAGTTCCGGGTGATGCTGCTCGTCCTGGCGATGGTCGTCGCGACGGTGGGCACGAGCAACTGGATGCTCAAGACGCTCATCGAAAAGCAACTCAACGAGACGCTCGAGCGCGGGACGGTGCGCATCGGCGAACACCTCGCGGGGGAATTCCGCGAAGCGCTGCAGAACCGCGAGGAGGAGTCGATTGACGATCGGCTCAACCTTGCCGCGGCGGAGCCGGGCATCGCGCTCGTGCAGGTCGAGGATCGGTTCGGCAACGTGCTCGGCCTGCGTCGCAACAGCGCCGATCTGCACGCGGAGTTCACCTCGCGCTTCGGCGCGCCGGGGGGGCAGTGGGCCCTGTCGCAAAGCCGCCCCACACCGCTGGGATCGCCGCGGGCGCCCGAGGCGCGGGTCCTGCGCATGCCGATCCTCGCCGCTTCACGGCTGGGGGGCGTGCCGGACCTGCTCGGCCACGTCGTCTTCATTCACACCGATCCGGTGCATCGCGCCACCGTCGAGCGGCTGCGGGCGCTGGCGATCGGCGTTGTGCTCGTGGCGTGCCTGATCTCGGTTCCGCTCACGGCGCTGCTCATGCGGCGGTTGACGCGCCCCCTGCGCCGCATCCTCCGCGCGGTGACGCTGCTCGCCTCCGGTGAGACGCTGCCCCACCTTCCCGTGAAGCGCGAAGACGAACTCGGCCTGCTCGCCCGCTCGGTGACGGAAACGGCGGCGACGCTCGCCCGCGCCCGCGCCGAACTCCTCCGCGCCAACGAGTCGCTCGAGCGCGACGTGGCGAAGCGCACCGCCGAACTCCACGCCGCGAATCGGCGCCTTGAACTCGAGATCGAGACGAAGAACGAGTTTCTCCGCACCGTCAGCCACGACCTCAACGCCCCCCTGCGCAACATCGCGGGGATGACAGCCATGCTCCAGCGCCGCTTCGGCGACGCCCTGCCCGACGAGGTCAGGCACCGCCTCGAACGCATCGCCGCCAACGTCAAGATCGAAACCTCCATGCTCGACGACCTGCTCGAACTGAGCCGCATCCGCACCAGGCCCGGCGAGTGCGAAGACGTTGACCTGCACGAACTGGTGCGGAGCATCATCGAAGCGCTCGGACACGACCTCGCCGAGCGGTCGATCGAGTGCACGATCGCGACGACGCTCCCGGTCGTCCGCCTCGAGCGCAACCTGGCGCGGCAGGTCTTCCTGAACCTGATCGACAATGCCGCCAAGTACATGGGTCAGCGCGAGACGCGGCGCATCACCATCGCCCACGAGGTGCGCGAGGGCCGGCTCTGCGTTTCCGTCGCGGACACCGGTCCGGGAATCCCCGAGTCGGACCGCAAGCGCGTTTTCCAGGTCTTTCGGCGCGGCTCGGGAGCGGCGGCGGCGGCCATTCCCGGCCGCGGTATCGGACTGGCCAGCGTCAAGGCGGTCGTCGAGCACTGGGGCGGCGAAATCACCCTTGACAGCCGGCTGGACGTCGGAAGCACCTTCACCGTGTCAATCCCGGCGAGTCGTATCGCCTCTGCTGGTGTCGGAACCGCCTCGGCACGAAGCGCGGCATGATCCCCTCGATTCGCTTGCGCACCTGGTCGAAAGACCGTTCAGGAGCCTTTTGCATGCCCAAACCGATACCCCCCCACGACACCCGACCGCGCGGGAGTGAATCCGTCATCCTGCTCGTCGATGACGATCCGGATTATCGGATGCTCGTGCGCGATGCGCTTGAGTCGCTCGATCTGCCCGTCAAGGTGTACGAGTGCGTGGACGGCTGCGAGGGGATTCGCTTCCTCCAGCGGGCGGGAAGCGGCGAGGAAACGCCCCGGCCGAACCTCGTGCTTCTCGATCTCGAAATGCCCGGCGCCGATGGGCTGGAAGTGCTCGCGAACCTCCGCGCGGACGGGCGCTACCGCGACCTGCCCGTGGTGGTGATGACGGGGGTGGACGATGACGACGTCGAACGCCGTGCGCTGAACGTCGGGGCGAGCAGTTACGCCTGCAAGGTGCCCGACACCGAGGACATGCTCCGGCGGGTTGAGGCGGCCGCCCGCTACTGGACGACCGTGCACCGCCAACTCGCCGCCCGAACCAACGCCGCCTGAACCAGCGCCGAACCTGAGCGGGGACTCGCCAGGACAACCATGTCATTGGAGAATGACGCTCATATGACCCTTCGGACCCAGCCACCTCGACTGATCGTTCTCGAAGACGACGCCGACACCGCCTCGCTCATGCGGGACGTGCTCGAAGAGCACTTCGGCGGCGAGTGCGTGCGGGTCTGCGAAACCATCGCGCAGGCGCTGGCGTCGGACCTCGAAAGCGTGGACCTGGCGCTGTGCGACTTCAACCTGCCCGACGGCACCGGGCTGCACGCGCTGAGCGAGATCCTGCGCCGCCAGCCCAACCTCCCGATCGTCATGGTCACCGGCGAGTCGGATTACCGCACGGCGCTCGAAGCGCTGCACGCGGGCGCCTACGACTACATCGTCAAGGCAGGCGAGTTCCTCTCCGTCCTCCCCCTCATGGTCGAGAAGAACCTCTCGCGCTGGCGCACCAAGCAGGAGAACATCCGCCTGCAGCGCGAACTGGAACTCTCCCTCGAGCAGGTGCGGCGCTCGCACTCGCAACTTTCGTCGATGGTGGCCCGCCTCGAGGAGATGGCGCTGACCGACGCGCTGACGGGGCTCTCCAACCGGCGCCACCTCAACGAAGACCTGCCGCGCCTCTTCGCGGAGACGACGCGCCACAGCGGCGACCTCGCCTGCATCATGATCGATCTTGACGGGTTCAAGACGCTCAACGACGCCCTCGGACACCAGCACGGCGACGACATGCTCCGCCTGGCCGGCAAGGTCATCCTCGCCAATCGGCGCGAGTCCGACCTCGCCGCCCGGTACGGCGGCGACGAGTTCGTCATCCTCCTGCCGCGCACCGACGCCTCCACCGCCGTCCACCTCGCCCAGCGCATCAAGGACGATTTCGAGGATGCCGTCCGGCGCATCGTCTGCCACGGCCACGAGATCGGCATGTCGATGGGCATCTCCTGCGCCCGCACCAGCCGAGCCGCCTCGGGGGAGGAACTCATCCGCATCGCCGACGAGATGCTTTACGTCGCCAAGCGGGGGGGCAAGGCGCGGGTGGTCCTGTGCGAACCGAAGGAAGGCCGGCCGGCGCCGCACATCATCACCGCCGCCTGACCCCGACGCGCCCGGAGCCGTCGCAAATCCGCCCCTGGGCCCCTTTCGCCGCGCCATCGGGGACGCTATAACCATCGCACCATGCAACCGGCGGCCGGCCCGCCGAGGGAGAACCAGCGATGGCGGAAACGACGCGCGATGGCGGATCATCCGGCTCCGGGGGCCTGCTCGATCTCATCGAGTGGGTCGGCAACAAATTGCCCGATCCGGCGACACTCTTTCTCCTCGGCGCGCTGCTTGTCATGGTCCTGTCCTTCATCGCCTCGAAAGGCGAGTGGACGGTGATGAAGTCGCTGCCGCAGCCCGTCGTCATCGAGACGCGCGGCGAGGACGGCACTCTCCACCACGTCCCGGTCATCGACGAAGCCACCGGCGAGCCGAAAGTCGAGTGGGTCGAAACCGGCGAGAGGCTCAGGGCGC
Organism: Phycisphaerae bacterium; assembly: GCA_039794345.1. Taxonomy (GTDB): domain Bacteria; phylum Planctomycetota; class Phycisphaerae; order Phycisphaerales; family UBA5793; genus UBA5793. The sequence continues at coordinate 6,450 of JBDIVQ010000086.1, forward strand.
GCGACCTGCTCAGCCGCGACGGTCTCTACTGGACGCTGAGCAACATGGTGAAGAACTTCATGGCCTTTCCGCCGCTGGGCGTCGTGCTCGTGGGGATGCTCGGCATCGGCATCGCGGAACGGACGGGCCTGCTGGCGGCGACGCTCAAGAGCGTGATGCTCGTGGTGCCTGAACGCTTGTTTACGCCGACGATGGTCTTCGTGGGGGTGATGAGTTCGATGACGATCGACGCGGGCTACGTCGTGTTGCCGCCGCTGGCGGCGGCGCTGTACAAGTCGGTCGGCCGCTCGCCTCTCGCCGGCATCGCCGCGGTCTTCGCCGGCGTCTCCGCGGGCTTCAACGCCAACCTGCTCATCACCGGCCTCGACCCGATGCTCGCGAACTTCTCCACCGTCGGCGCGCAGGTCGTCGATGAGAACTACAAGGTCAACGCCGCCTGCAACTGGTGGTTCATGATCGCCTCGACCGTCGTCATCACCTTCGCCGGCTGGGCCGTCACCGCCTGGTTCGTCGAACGGCGCCTCAACCGCAAGTCGCCGGAGGACGGCGGACCGGTCACTCCCTCGCCCGAGGAACTCGCCGAGCAGCAACTCAAGCCTGAAGAGGTCTGCGGCCTGCGCGCGGGCGCGATCGGCTTCGCGCTGGCGCTGGGGATTCTCCTGGCGATGATCATCATCCCCGGCATGCCGCTCTACACCCACAAGATGCCCGATCCGGCGAACCCGAAGAACCACGTGGTCGCGGAGGTGTTCGTCCCCGCTTCGCCCGAACAGGCGCCGCCGGCCAATGCGCTCGTCAAGGGTGACCTCATTCTCGTTCCCAGCGCCGAGCACTTCGACCGCTGGGTGAACTGCATCGTCCCGATGATCTTCCTGTGCTTCATCACCGGCGCGATCTTCTACGGCGCGCGGGTGGGCCGACTGCGCAACGACAAGGACGTGGCGAAACTGCTCGTCGATTCGATCGCCTACATGGCTCCCATCATCGTCCTCGCCTTCTTCGCCGCCCAGTTCACCGAACTCTTCAAGTACTCCGGACTCGACCGCATGCTCGCGCTCGCCGGCGGGCAGGCGCTGGGAAAGGCCGGCCTCTCGCCCTACACGCTCATGGTCGCCTTCATTCTCGTCACGGCGACGTTCAACCTCTTCGTCGGGTCGATGAGCGCCAAGTACGCCATGTTCGCGCCGATCTTCGTGCCCATGTTCATGATGGTCGGCATCTCGCCGGAACTCACGCAGGCGGCCTACCGCATCGGCGACTCCGTCTCCAACATCATCACGCCGCTCAACGCCTACCTCATCATCATCCTTGTCTTCATGCAGAAGTACGTGCCGCGATCGGGCATGGGCACGCTCATCTCCATGATGATGCCCTACACCATCGTCTTCACCATCATCTGGACCATCCTCCTGCTCGTGTGGATGGCGCTGGGCCTGCCGCTGGGCGTTGACGGCGGCCTGACCTACACGCCGCCGGTTTGAACTTCGTGTCCGCACGCATGAAAAAGCCCGTGCACTTCACCTTCGGCAACCACATGCACTGGGTGGACATGCAGTGGCTGTGGGGCTACGACGTCCTGCCCGGCTCGGCGCGCGACATGCTGCATCTCTGCCGCGAGGCGGGCGTCAGGGGCAACGTCAACTTCGACGCCGTCGGCTATGAGAAGATGGCCGCGGAGTGCCCCGAGGCCCTCGCCGAACTGCGCGAGACGATCGCGCAGGGCCTCATCGAACCCGTCGGCTGCTCCTATGGCCAGCCTTACGGCCTCTTCCACGGCGGCGAGTCCAACATCCGCCAACTCACCTTCGGCGTGCGAACCACGCTCCGCCTGCTCGGCGTCCGGCCGCGGGCCTTCTGGGAGGAGGAGTTCTACTTCTTTCCGCAACTTCCGCAGATGCTGCGCCAGTGCGGCTACACCGGCGCGTGCCTGTTCTTCCAGTGGACGTGGCACACCCCCGAGGTGCCGCGCGAGCCGCACGCGCTGATCCTGTGGGAGGGGATCGACGGCTCGCGCCTGCCGACATTGCCGCGCAACGAACTCAACCTGCACCAGTGGCCGGAGGACTTCGCGCCGCTCTTCGAATCGAAACTGCTGCGCGAACTGGATCACCCCGCGATCGTGCAGTGGGTGGAGTTGATGCCGAGCAAAGACTGGATGTGCCGCAGCGAGGTGCTGCTGCCGAAGTTGAAGGAGCTGCTGGCGAATCCGGAGTTTGAGATCGTGCCGGGGACGCTTTCGGAGGTGATCGCCGCGCTGGAGTGCAACGGTGCGGCGCGGGGGTCTTCCTCCCCGGGACGGGAGTCCCGGGGCTTTGCGGGCGAGACGCCCGTGCGGCGCTACACGATGGATGACGTCTGGCACGGGATGACGCTGGGAAAGAACGCCGATCGGCATCCGCGCATGAGCCGCGGGATCGAGAACGCGATCCTCGCGGCGGAGTCCCTGGCCGCAACTCTGAGCCTCCTCGGCCGGCCCTACGCGCAGTGGGATGTGTATCCGACGTGGGAACTCGAAGAGGCATGGCGCGAACTCCTCGCCGCGCAGCATCATGACAATCACGAGTGCGAGGGGCTGTGCGGGCACATCGGCTACGAGCAGTTTCGCCGCGCACAGCGCCTCGCGATCGGCGTCGTGGATGCCTGTCTCGACCGGCTTTGCGAGCGCATCGGAGGGTCGTCGGCGCCGATACTCAACAATCAGTTCGGCTGGCCGACCGCGATTCGCTATCTGGAGGAAACTGACGGCGGCAGGGTGGAGACGATGCGAGTCGAATCGGCGCCCCCGATGGGCTTTGCCCTTCCGTACGCGCGCGCAACGCGGCTGGTGCAGAAGGCTCGACTGTCGCGTCTTGACAAGGCGACGATGCGCCTTGAGCGAGGCTTGTTCCAGGTGGACATCGATACCCGGCGCGGCCTGATTACGCAGATCCGCTCCGAGGCGTTTCCGCAGGGGCTTCTGCGGCCCGAGGCGCCGCTGCTCCGGTTTGGACGCCTCATTCATGGCAAGGCTGATGGCTTCCAGCATGCGGAGACGAGCATCAAGCCCCACCCGATCATCAGGAATCGCCAGACTATCCGCATCAAGCGATGGAGCGACGTCACGGATTTCGACTCCATTGGAATCATGATCGACCTCCACGACACCCTCGATGCGGTCTTCATCGAAATCGAGGATGAGACCGCTCGTCCTGATCCGGCCTTTGCCGGCGCCCTTCGCACGTCAATCGCGTTTGCATTCGAGTTCGCGCTGCACGCAGACACGCCGGGCGCGCTCGGCCCCATCGATCCGCGCGGTTCGTTCCAGCGCAAGTACCCGAAGGGCGACTGGATGACCTCCCCGCAATGGTTCGAAACGATCGACCGCCCCTTCTCGGCCCGGCATGTCGCGGTCTTTCGCGACTCCACGCCGGGCGCGGCTCGCGGCGTTGCGTATGTCCACGATGGCGCACAGCAGTTTCGGCGCACGGAACATGGAACCGAGCAGATCTTCAAGGTCAGCGATCCATGGGATGAGGGGCGACAGGAGGATCTGCCCGGCAACATGCAACTGCTCATCTGGCCCTTTGCGCAGTCGAGCGACGCTGAGTTGATGCGGATCGCCTGCGAACACAACTACTCCAACACAAGCAAGTGGCATCGGGTCTACGGAGAGGTCAGCCTCGAGACGGATGGCGACCATCGCGGCGACATCCCGCCCGTTTTCGGCCCCCTCTCCTTGGAAGGCGCTCCCGGCGTCCTCGCCACCGCCTTCTTTCGCGAATCAAGCAAATCCGGCGAGAACCTCCCCGACTGGGCCGGCCACGAGATGGCCCGGCGCTCCGATGGCGCCTGCACCGATCCCTTCGTCATCCGCCTCGTCGAGTACGACGGTGTCCAGGCCGACGTCACGCTCAAACTCGTCGGACCCGTCGCCAGCGCGGCGAAGACAAACCTCATGGGCGAAGTCGGCCCGCACGTCGCCGCCGGCGAAGACACGCGCTGGCTCGATGTCGAATCAGCCGGCCCGCCCGAGTGGTCGATCAATCCCGACACCGGCAAGTGCTACGAGTTCCGCGGCCGGCCGCTCAAATGGTCGCAGGTGCGCTTCCGCATGAGGCCGCACGAGATCGCGACCATCTGCGCCGACTTGGTGATGGGCCGCAAGGAGTACCGGGATCTCGACGCGAAGCGCGAGATGTGGGCCACAGTCCACCGCGAGAAGCAGCCGAGCGAACGGCGCTGAGTGGCGGCCCCCGCCACCGGCCCCGGCTCCGCCGCGTGTGCAGTCCGCGTCAGTAGAAGGAAAAGGTCGTCCCGTCGCGCCAGGCGCGCACGGGCTGCCGCGCCGACTGCGCCATGCCCCAGAGGACGCGCTCGGCGGGGGTGGCGGTGAGGAGCGAGGTCCAGCGCAGCGGCCGCGTCCGCGCCGGCGCCGCATCCGCGCCCCCGCGCAGCGACCAGTGGGAGAGCACCCGCGACCAGGCGTCGATCCAATGCCGCATGCGCAGGTGGATGGGATCGAAGCCGTACCACGTCCCGCTCTGCTCCGCGATCGCCACCCCGCTGCAGTGGGCGATCGAGTGCATGGTGGCGTCGAGCGCTTCGACGCGCTCGCGCATCATCTCCCAGGTGAGCGGCCGGGAAGGGAAGTAGAGACGGCGGAAGAGTTCGAAGCGGCGCCGGCCGAGGCCGCGCAGGCTCTCGATCGGCAGAGCCGTCATCACGATCTTCGCGTCCATCGCCCGCAGCCGCGCGACGACCTCGGCGAGCCAGCGGCCGATCGTCTCCGGCTCGACGCAGTAGGCGATGTCGTTGCCGACGTCGGTGATGAGGGCGTAGATCGGCCCCGCGCCGCCCCCTTGAAGCGCCCCCCACAGGTCGCACTCCAGGATTCCCGGCAGGCCGCGGCCGAGGATGCTGCTCCACTGTCCGTAGGAGCGCCCGTGCCCCAGCGCGATGTGCATGTCGCACGGCCCGTCCACCCGGGCCCGCGCCAGTTGCGTAATCGTCGAGACGCCCAGCGTGAGGTTGCTCGCCCCGAGCAGGACGATGCGAGACCGCGTGCTGTCTTCCCGTCCGACCGCCGGCGACATGGATCATTCTACCGGCGGCGGAGTATCCTCACACGGCGGGAAGAACCACCGAAGGAGGCAGCCATGTCCGACCTCGATCACCTCTTCGAGCGCATCGCCGCGGGGGAGATCCCCTCCTACCGCGTCTTCGAAGACGAGCACGTCTTCGCATTTCTGGACATCAACCCGCTCAGCCGGGGACACACCCTCGTCATTCCCCGCCGGCGGTACGAACGGCTCGAGGATCTTCCCGGCGAGACCGCGGCCGCGCTGGGTCGGGCGCTGCCGCGCATCGCCGCGGCCGTGCTCCGCGCCACCCGCGCGCCGGCGTACAACGTGCTCCAGAACAACGGCCGCTCCGCGGGGCAGGCCATCCCCCACGTTCACTTTCACATCATCCCCAAGTATGCCGACGGCACCGGCCTGCCCCACCGCTGGCCCGCGCAGACCCTCAACCGCGAGGAAGCGCCCGAACTCGCCAAAACCATCGCGCAGCACCTCGCTTAGAGCACTTCTCCTTCCGGCGTGCCGCGGCGGGGCGGCATCAATCGCCGCCGCCTCGGGCGAAGACCGATGCGGGCGTGCAAGTGAGCCGCCGCGCGAATGGACGCGACACGGCAGCGCGCCGCGGCGCCGGCCGCGCTTGAAGCAGAATCGCACTCCGCGCCGCCTTGGCCGCCGCGCCGGCGAACGGAATCACCAGTCGCACGGATCGTGGCGGTAATGCCGGTGGGAGTGGGAGTCGTAGCGCTCGTACCGGTCGTAGTCGTAGTCGTAGTCGTAGTCGTCCTCGTACCGCGACCGGCTCTTGTTCTTGTCGCTTTCGTTGCCGACGGCATAGCCGACGCCAAGGCCGATCGCAGTGCCGATGAGCGTGGCCTCCGTGTTGTGGCCGATCGCCTGCCCCGCGAGGGCGCCGAGGCCGGCGCCGAAGAGCGCCCCGCTCTGGGCGTCGCTCTGGCAGCCCGCCAGCAGCGCCGCGCCGGCCATGAGCGATCCGGCCAGCAGTGCGCGGCCCGGTCGTCGCCTCCGTGTGGTTCGGTCCCGATTCATGGTAAATCTCCCGTGTTAGGGGGTAATGACGACGGCAGCGCAACCCGGCTGCCCCCGAACGACGAAAAGGACGCCCCCCGCCGCCGGCCTATTCCCCGGATGTCTCCCCGCGGAAGCAACTGCAGCCCGACCCCCCTCCACGAACTCAACGGACCCGCCCTGCCCGGCCGCGGGCGGGACGATACGATGATCCGCGGACGGCGGCTGGCCGCTTCTCTCCAGCCGCTTGGGAGACTCGACTCGATGGCCATACAGAGCAGACTCGCCACCGGCTACTGGATGCGCAAGGTGATCCTGACGGCGATCTTTTTCGGCTTCGGCTGCTGGGCGGTCTACGACGGATGGGTCGCCTGGCCGAGGCAGGCGGCCGCCTGGAAAGAGTACCAGGAGTTCCAGAGTCTCGAGAACAAGCGCCTCGCCCAGCCCGGCGAGACGCTCCTGGGCGATGAATACCGCCGCTGGGATGCGCTTCGCACCAAGTACCCCAAGGCCCCGCGCCAGCGCTCCGATCTCGATGTTTCCTTCCAGCGCTACCTCATCGTTCCGGTCTGCTTCGGCGTCAGCGCCCTTTTCCTCATCACGTGGGCGATCTCGGCGCGGCGTCGCTACACCTACAACGACGATGGCAGCCTCATCGCCCCCGAAGGCGCCTTCCGCGCCGAAGAGATGACCGGCATCGACATGACGCGCTGGATGTCCAAGTCCATCGCCATGCTCGAAATCGCCGGCGGCCCCAAGGGCGGCGGCAAGGCCGTCAAACTCGACGCCTGGATCTACGCCGGGCTTGAAGAGGTCATCGACACGCTCAATCGCCGCTTTCACCCCGAGGAGTACCGCACGGCCGCCGATGAAGAGCCGCCCGAGGCGGACGATGTCGGCGACTCCGAACCGACGTCGCAGGCCGGCGGCGAACCATCCGAACATCGAGGCGCCGAGGGGGATTGAGCAGTTGCAGTGCCGGTTGGGCGGGCGCCGCCGCTCGTCCAGCGCCTTCAGGCCGCGGCGCGAAGTGTTTGGACAAGTCGGGCGGCATCCGAGTAGTTCGGATTGATCATCAGGGCCGTGTCCAGCGCGGCCCCGGCTTCATCGGTGCGGCCGAGCGCGGCCAGGCAGTTCGCGCGGTGGTAGTGAAGATCGGCGTAACGCGGAGTCTCTTCCGCGGCTTCGCCCAGCACCTCGGCCGCCCGAATCAGCAGCGGCTCGAGAATGCTCTGCGCCGGATCGGCCCCGGCGCGACGGCAGGAAGTCTGGTCGGAGATGATCTCAGCCATCATGCCGCGCCGCCAGGCACGGGCGAGCAGGGCGCGGTCATTGCGCCTGAGCCGCCACCGGCACCGCTCCGCGAGCATGCCCCGACCGAGAAGATTGGCCGCCACCGACATCAGCGCCAGCGCCATCGCCGACTCCGGCCCGCGCCGGCAGCGCCGCGCCAGCGCGAGGCAGCGCCGCGGCTGGCCGACGTTGAGCATCGCCTCAGCAAGCCGCACGACGACGGCCGGGATCTGGAACGGATCAGACGCTTCCGCGTCCGCCAGGGCCATGAGGGCGCCGCGATCGCCGAGTCGCTCGAGAAGATCAATGCGCTCCAGCGCCGCGTCGAGCAGATCACGGTCATGGAGCACGCCCCGGTTGCCGTCGCACGGCGAAACCGTCGTCGAACTCGCGGGCGCGATCGAGAGGCTCGCGGGCGAGGAAGCGCCGCCGTCGATGACGCGATCGTACATCTCGACCGCTTCGCGCCACCGGCCGCAGCCCGCCAGCAGGCGGGCGTGGAGCAGGTGGGGGGGATCGATGAGGGCGCCCAGGGCGGCCAGGCCGAGGTCGTGCCGGCCCGCCGCGAGGGCGAGGTGGGCCAGTTCGAGGCGCAAGGCGGCCCGCCGCGGGCGCAGCCGCGTGGCCGTCCGCGCCGCTTCCAAGGCTTCGTCGAGGCGGCCGATCCGCGCTTCCACGCGGGCGAGGAGTTGCAGAATCCGCGGCCGGCGCGGCGCCAGCGCCGCTGCGCGCCGCGCCAGGGTCGCCGCCCGCTCCGTTTGACCCTGGTCGATCGCCCGCCGCGCCGCCAGTTGCAGCAGCGTCGCGTCGTCGCCCCACCGCGCCGCAGCCAGGTCGAGCAGATCGTGGAGCCGATCATCGTCGCCGAGCAGGTACGCCGCCTCCGTGGCCAGGCGAATCGCGCCTCGCGCCCAGGTCCGCCGCGTGCCCGGCGTGCAGCCGTTCGAGTCCCGCGCGGGGTTGGCGGTCAGGTCCACCCCGTCACGGTCCAGTTCGACGATCGGTTCGAGCGCGGCAAGAGTCTCCCCGAGGCGCGCGAGGCGCCAGTTGAGGCGCGCTTCGCGCAGCAGGCGGACGACAGCGGTGCGGGCGGGACACTCACGGTTCATTACGCCGCCTCCAGCCGCCGGCGCGCCAGGCGCAGGTCGGTCCAGTCAGGATGGGCGCGGATCACCAGGTCGAGGGCTTCGATCTGCTCCCGGCGGCGCGGCAGGACGTGAACATCGGGTCGGCGCCGCGGCGCCTCGTTCGATGCCTCCTCCGCCGAAGGCAACTGCGACAGGAGTATCGCCAGCGGCGCGCAGAGGGGATTGATGTCCAGCCCCGTGTCAATCCACCGCCTCGCCCGGGCCGGATCATCCAGCGTCAGCGCCAGCCGCGCCATCGCCTCGCACGCGGCGATCGGTGATTCCAGGCGCTCGAACGCCGATTCAAGAGCCGCGAGCAGGAGCATGGCCCGGGGGCGCGAACGGTCGTACCGCGCCGCCGCCTCGAGCGAGGGAATTGCTGATTCACAGGCGAGAAGTTCGAGGGCCAGTTGCTCGACCAGCGCATCGGGCGGCTCGACGGCGCTCTCGGCAACGTCGAGGCCGACGGCCCCGAGCCAGGCCGACACCATCGGACGATCGGTCCAGTTCACCGCGTGCCCGCGAAGGCGCTGGGCCCATCGGCGTGCGGCCGCCTCGTCGCCGCGCTCCAGGTGCATCAGAATCAGCGCCTGGATCGTGCGAGGATCGTCAATCTGCGCGAGGTTGCGATTGAGCGAGAGAATCGCCCCGGCGCGGTCGCTCTCATCCTGTTGCAGCAGCGCCAGCAGGAGCCGCGCATCCATCGGACAGCACGATCGCCGGGACCACTCGAGCAGATCCAGGTGCGCCTCCACGCGCCGGCCCGCCAGCGAGCGGCAGACGTTCAGGAGCATCCGCGACGAGGAGGTCGGCGGCGCCTGCCGCTGGGCGAACTCGAGCGCCTCGTCCACCCGGCCTTCGGCCAGCAGCGCGCGAGCCTCTTTCTCGCACCGCTCGCAGGGGCGCTGGTCGCCCGGGGCGGGACGGTCCATCGGCGAGCGCTGCTCCTTCTCCGCGCCTCCGCCCCATCGCGCTTTGAGTCGATTCCACCAGCCCATGATCGCGACTCCACCGGGTTCACAAACGGAACCCCTCCTGTGGATCGGTTCCCGGACGGGGCAGGTTAAGGTGAAAGTGGGTAGAAGATTCGGGTCCAGTCGGCACCCCTGACTGCGGACGAACCACCCGATCAGGTCATATATCGCCGCTAAAATTCGGAGAAAGTTTGGGCTTTGGCCTTGAAGTGCGGAGTCTGATAGGGTATATTTCGCCTGAGCGGCGGAGTTCGCGGAATTCTGACGTGGAGTCGTCGGGCGCTTCCGGTATATAATCGGGGGCGCGGAACTGAGGTCTCGAAAGGAGTCGAACCGAACCGGCCAGGGTGGGCCGACCCCGCGCACGCTTTCGTCGTGGCGAACGAGTCGCAGTCGCAGCCTTGCTCGACCCCGCGCGTCTCTTAGCCGCGACCCGCCGATTCCCCGTGTCGGCAGGAGCGCCTGCATGAGCAGCCCCCACACCCGGCGAACGTCGCAGCGCCTCGGTCGCGGCCTTTCCGGCCGCGGTGATTCGAGCCGTTGCGCCCGGTTCCCGACCCCGGAGCAGACCGCTGAGAGGCGCTGGCACCATGACACAACCGCTGCTCATCCTCGGCCCCGGCGGAGAATTCGCCGCGGAGTTTCATCCGCACGGCACCCAACTTGTCAAACGTGGTCCGACGCCTCGCCTGATCGGTGCGGTGGTCGGACGGGTCGTTTCATCGCGGCCTCGCATGGCCAGGCTTCTCGCGCGGCTTTCCACGCGCCTCGTCCGGCACGACGCTTCAGTCGCCGCGCCGGCGTCCCCGACCTCGAGCCTTGCGGGTCCACCTTCACTTCGGGCACAGGAAAGGATTCGACATGAACCTTACACCCAAGCAACTGCGCATTCTCCAGATCATTCGCGACTGGCGTCTGCGGTATGGCTATTCCCCGACGCTGCAGGAAATGGCCGACGAGATCGGCGTGAGCAAGGTCACCGTCTTCGAGCACGTCGAAGCCCTCATCCGCAAAGGGGCCCTGGAGCGCGATCCGAACAAGGCACGCTCTTTGGCCATCGCCAATGACTCGGTGATCCCCGACGAGGCCAGGCCGACGCGCTTCCCCCTCGTGGGACGCATCGCCGCCGGCTATCCCATCGAGAAACTCGCCGATCACGGCGAGTTCGACCTCGAGAACTTCTTCGGGCCTCGACGCGGCCAGTCCGGCGGCGTCTTTGCTCTCCAGGTCGAGGGCGACTCGATGCGCGACGAGGGCATCTGGGACGGCGACTACGTCCTCGTCCAGCGGCGCGAAACCGCCCGCAACGGCGAGCGCGTCGTCGCTATGCTCCCCAACGGCGAGACCACGCTCAAGAAGTTCTTCAAGGAGCACGGCCGCATCCGCCTCCAGCCCTCCAACCCCGACTTCGAGCCCATCATCGTCCCCACCTGCCAGATCCAGGGCGTCGTCATCGGCGTCATCCGACGCTACGACTGAACACCCCTCGGCTCGATTCGATTCAGGCGCCGCGCCCAGGCCCACCCGCCGGGGCGCGGCGCCCCTTTTGGGCCCCCGTCCGGCGCTCCTCCCGTCCGACCGTAAGGGAGGGTCTTCGCCGAACACCGGTCTTCGCCATTCGACTCGGCAAGAGTCGTGCCCACGCGCCTGCGTGCCCTCGCGCCC
>JBDIVQ010000087.1:0-17220 GCA_039794345.1 Phycisphaerae bacterium
GCCGGCCGCGTCCTCCTCGACATCCTCAAGGCCGTCGTCCCCATTCACGAGGAACGCTTCGGCAACGCGCTCGAAGGTTGAGACGGAGGCATCCAATCCTCTTGCGAGTCGATCGTGCCTGCACGCGCGCACACCGCACGCGGGCGCGATGCCGTGCGGCACACAGTCGCGCGACGCGCGTGCACGCCCGTCATCGATCTCCGGCCAGAGCGGCGGCGATCGATGCTACCCGCGCCACAGCCCACGGCGTTGAATGCCGCCGGCGTCCGCGCAGGGTGCCACTGCACGCTCGCGGCTTTGAGCGAGAGTGCAGTGCGGGGGGCAAGCGCGTCCTCCTCCAACAGCCTGTCGTCATCACACGCCCGTCATCGATCTCCGCCCAGAGCGGCGGCGATCGATGCCACCCGCGCCACGGTCCAGGGCGTTGGGTGCCGCCGGCGTCCGCGCAGGGTGCCACTGCACGCTCGCGGCTTTGAGCGAGAGTGCAGTGCGGGGGGCAAGCGCGTCCGCCTCTCTGCTGATCGTCCGACGTGATGTGCGCCCAGCACGCCGACTCACGCCGGCTGCAACTGCTCGCAGTGCGCCTTGAGTTCGCTCAGGTCCTTGTCGAACGCCTTCATGCATGTCGAGGCCATCAGTTTGCCCAGCGGCGCCATGAGTTTGGCCAGAAGCGACTGCGCCGTCCACGCGAACTCCACCGTCACTCGTGTTCCCTGGTCCTGCGGCTCGAACCGGAAGGCGCACTCGTAGCGGCAGCCGCAGGAGTTGGCCAGTGTGGTGTAGGACCGCGGCGGATCGAAGGCGGTGATCTCGATCGTCTCCGTCGCTTCTTTCTTGAACATGACGCGCGTCTCGCGCCAGCGCGTGCCCACTCCGACCGGGCCGTCGGTGAGCATTTCAATCTTCGTGATGGCGGAGACGCGGCCGGCGGCGTTGCGAAGGTCGGCAAAGACCTCGAAGACCCGTTCGGGCGGCGCGTCGATGAACTTGTTCAGGGTGATCCGGCCCATGATGTTCCTCCTTGGGGGGACGTGAGGGGGGAAGTGAGGGTCAGGCGGGGAAGTTCAGGCCTTGCCGCCGCCACGGCGCTCTTCGAGAAGTTCATCAAGAGTGAGCCGGGCGTGGCGGAGGTGGGGAATGACGATCGAGCCGCCCACGACGAGGGCGACGTTCATGGCGTCTTCAATTTCCGCCTCGCTCCAGCCGCACTTCACCGCCTGTTCGAGGTGATAGTCGATGCAGTCGTTGCAGCGGAGGACCATCGACGCCGCCAGACCGAGGAGTTCCTTCGTGCGGCCGGGCAGCGCGCCGTCGCGGTACGCGCCCGAGTCGAGGGCGAAGAACCGCTTGATGCCGAGGTGCTCGGTCGCCAGGACGCGCTCCTGCCCTGCGGCCCGGTCGCGGCGAAACTCGTCGAGGCTGCGATGCGGCATGCAGGGCTCCTTTCCGCGGTCCGGTGGGGGCGGGGCGGAACTCTACGTCGCCCCGGCCGCTCGGGTCCGGCCGCCGCCGGCGCCGCGGCGGGCCGCCTACTCGCCGACCAGTTGCGCGTTCGTCGGCATGCGCTCCATCGCGGCGAGGAGGCGCTCGATCTGCATCGGCGGGGGCATGTTGAGCAGCGAGCGGCGCAGAGCCGTGATCGTCGTGAGTTCCTTGGGAGTGAGGAGCAGATGCTCCTTGCGCGTACCGGAGGCGGCGAGGTTCATGGCGGGAAAGATGCGCTTGTCCGACACATCACGGTCGAGGATCAACTCCATGTTGCCCGTGCCCTTGAACTCCTCGAAGATGATCTGGTCCGCCTGCGAGCCGGTGTCCACCAGGCACGAGGCGATGATGGTGAGCGAGCCGCCCTCCTCCGCCTTGCGGGCCGCGCCGAAGAGGCGCTTGGGCACTTCGAGCGCCCGCGAATCCAGCCCGCCCGACATCGTGCGCCCCGAACTCGCGTGAGCGCGCGAGGCGTTGAACGCCCTCCCCATGCGCGTCAGCGAGTCGAGCAGCACCACAACGTCCTTGCCCGCTTCGAGCATGCGCTTGGCGCGCTCGATGGCGAAGATGGCGAGGTTGACGTGACGCTCCGTGTCCTGGTCGTTGCTCGAGGCGAGGCAGAGGCAGGGCACGTTGCGGCGGAAGTCCGTCACTTCCTCCGGCCGTTCGTCGATGAGCAGGGCGATGATGTGGACATCCGGGTAGTTGTGGGCGATGCCGCGGCAGATCTGCTGGAGGAGGGTCGTCTTGCCCGCCTTGGGAGGTGAGACGACCAGGCCGCGCGTCCCGTACCCGATCGGGCAGAAGAGGTCGATGAGGCGGTTCGCCGGCGGGCAGCCGGGGTATTCGAGCGTCAGGCGCGGCTGGGGGTCGATGGAGGTGAGTTGCTCGAAGGGCAGCCGCTTGGCGTAGATTTCGGGTTCGAGCCCGTCGATCGAGACCACGCGCTCGACGATGGGGCGGGCGTTGCGCGGCGGGGTGTTGGGGCCGCGATTGCGGCCGCGGCGGCGGCGCGGCTTGCGCATGGCGACTTCCACCGTCAGTTCCTGTGCCGACCGCAGCGGGAATCGCTCGCCGAGCACAAAAGGAACAATCGGGTCGTCCGGGCGCTCCAGCAGCATGCCGTTGAGCTGACGGAGTCGCCCATCACCACGCTGGGGCCATTCGAGAATGCCCGTGAAGGTCGTCATGCGCTTGATTGCCGGAGTGGATGCGGACGCCACCCGAGGTCGCCGCTGCGACGCCGTGATCGCCATCGCGAAGCGAATTGCCGGGGCGGTGACGCTGCCCTTTCAGAGGGCGGTTCAGTCCAATGGTAGGCGGCCGATCGGCGCCGATCATCCCTCCATGGCAGAGCCGGCGCTGCCGGCGGTCGGACCCGCTCCCGCCGCCGCGCCGGGACCGCCGGGGAGGTCGGCCGAAGGCGGCTCGCCTCCTCGCTCGTCGGCGCGCGGGCCGGCGAGTTCGAGGATCGACTGCACCGCCGTCCGAACGTGCCGCAGGCGCACGTCGCGGCGCACCCCCGCGCCTCGGACGCGTGTGAGTTGGCGGAAGATCTCCAGCCAGAGCGAGGCCCGCTCCGGGAGATCCTCGGCGCACTGCCGCGCCAGCGCGAGAATCCACTGCCGGTACTCGCGGTCCTTGCGATGCCACGTCGGGATCATCCGCGCCCAGCGCGACGCGGCCATGAGCCGAAGACCCGCGGGACCGAGCGACCAGTACCCGCCGATGACTGACCGCAGCCAGGGCTGGCGCGCCTCGCCGCGAACGCGCAGCGTCACCACGTCCCCCCGCGCCCGGTCGGCGCCGAGGTCGCGCATCAGCCGCCGCCTTCGGTCGCGGCGCAGCGCCGTTCGGGCCACAAACGGCCCGTCGGCGATGAGCAGCGCCCGCGCGATCTCCTCGATCGCCAGGCGGGTGATGGGGTAGTTCACCGGCGAACGCTCCGCCGCGTAGATCGACCGGACGGCGTCGGCATACTGCTGGGCGATGGCCAGGCCGCCCCAGTACTCGCAGTCAATCAGCCGGGCGATGAAACGCCGTTCCGAGACTCGATTCGGATCGGTCCGGCGGAGGCCCGTAATGGCATCCAGGGTTCCCAGCGCCAGGAGCCTGAACGTGGCCACCCCGCCGCGGCCGGCGCCGCGGCGCCGCGACATGATGGCCGCGTGCAGCCGCACGAGCGACTCGGGGCTTGGCGGAGTCGGCTCGTCGGGCGAGGTCTGTTCGGAAGAGGCCGCGGCCAGGGCGCGGCCGAGCGCGAGGGCCTGCCGCTGGCGACTGCCCGCCTGGTCGTCGATCGCCGCGGCGCTGTCCGCCAGCGAGTTCTCCGTGACGGGGATGAGGCCGCGCTGGAAGGCCGCGCCCACCAGCGTCGCGGCGACGTCCCGCCGTGACTTGAGCCGCCGCTCGCACACTTCGCCCGCGCGCAGCACGAGGCGCTCCACCGGGGGGATGACCGCGTTGAGTTCGCCGGGGACGACGTAGCGGCCCGAAGTCACGCGCTCGTCGAAGGACTCGGCGATCGCCGGCGAGAGATCGAGCACGAGGGACGTGCGGCCGGGCGAGGCGACCGCCAGGCGACCCTCGGATTCGATCGATTCCGCGAGCGATTCGAAGTCCATGGCGACGATGAGATGAGCCGCCCCCCACGGGATGCGCGGCGTGATCGGCTGCGCCGCCTCGGTCGGCCTCGGGTGCGTGAAAGTCACCTGCGCAAACCAGCCCGACCCCGCGCGGCCCGTGAGCACCTGCACTCGATAGCCCATCCTGCGGCCC
This sequence comes from Phycisphaerae bacterium, assembly GCA_039794345.1. Taxonomy (GTDB): domain Bacteria; phylum Planctomycetota; class Phycisphaerae; order Phycisphaerales; family UBA5793; genus UBA5793. The sequence goes on from JBDIVQ010000087.1 coordinate 4,264, forward strand.
GCCGACTCGATCAGCCGCAGCGCCTGCGCCACGTCCGCTTCGCCCCGGCCGCACAGGTGGGCGTGCCACGCGGCGAGGTGGTGGTGCCGGGGCACCGGAGCCGGGGGAGAAGAAGACGCCGGCCCCGCGGCAAACGTCCTCGCCGCGGCGCGGCGATGCAGCCGGTACTCCTCGAAACCATGCCAGGAATCGAGCGGCGTCTCGAGCGGCTCGGCCGGATCGGCCAGATAGAGCCTCGGCCCGTGTACCCCGTCGAGCGCCGCCGTGTGCGTCCACCCCCGCCGGACAAGCCACGCGTAGGCGAGCGCCGCGCGCGGCGAAGAGGGGATGATCGTGGACTCGACCGGCGGCAGGCCCGCATCGCTCCACAGGCGCGACGGGCCGCCGATATTCTCCGGCGATGCCTCGCTCCGCGCGTCGATGATCACCACCGCGACGCCCGTTCCCAGCACGGCCGTGCGCAGGTCCCGCGCGAACGCCGCGAGGTCCGTCGGATCGGTCCGGATGATGCGCAACTGCCGGCTTTCTCGCTCGCTCACCATGCTCCGCGCCAGCCGATCCACGTCCGCCGGCTCGATGCCGCTCGGTCGATCGGGCGCATCGGGCAGAACCAGAAAAGTCGTCTCGTGGCGCCGCAGAATCGCGTGCGTGATGGCCGAGCGACCGACGGTGGGAACGCGCCGCCGCTCCATCTCCACGATCTGCCGCTGGCCCTCCGGCCGCTCCAGCGTGGCCGTCTCGAGCGGCTCGATCATCAGTTCCGACGCCGGCCGATCAGGCGCGGCGACGCTCAATTCGTCGCGCAGATCGTCGATCACGGCGTCAATGAGCGGGCGCAGGAGGTTCGCCTCGCGCGTGCTCGGACGGGTCCGTTCAAAGGCCAGCCGACCCGGCCGAGGACGCGACGCCAGCAGCGCTTCGAGGCGCTGCGCCGCCGTCTCATGCCCGGCGACGGTGCGATACTCGCTCAGGAGCGGTCCGAGACTCTCCGCCAGTTCACAGGGATGCAACTCGATGTCGAACGCGATCGAGCCGGACGGACCCGCTCCCGTCGGCGGGAGCGCTTTGCCGAACACCTCCGCCACGCGCTCGCCCTCGCTCCGCCGCTGCGCCGCGAGGAGGTGGATGCGCTGCTCGATGAAGTCCCGGCCGTTCTCCACCACGATGACCCGTTCGCAGCGGGTGAGAAACTGTCCGACGGCGAGCGGGTCGAAGGGGTTGGCACAGCCGAGGCGCAGGATGGGCAGCCGGCCCGTCAATCCGAGCAGAGCCAGGGCGTGCCGCAGCGCTGCGTGCGCCGAGCCGAAGGTGATGAAGCCGAGCGGGACGACCTCCCCCGGGAGCGGGGCGTTGAAGAGTTGATCCAGGCGGCGCCGGCGGACCTCCGTCTGCAGCGGCGTCCCGCGGTCCTCGCCGCGCGGATCGACGGCGGAGAGGCCGGTGCGCTGCGCGGCATCCTCGCCGAACGGCTCCGTCTCGCCCCCTCCCATGATGAGCGGTGAGAGATACAGCATCACGAGCGATCCCGCAGCGCGCGACAGGCGCATCGCTTCGTTGACGCTGCGGGCGCACTGGGCGGGCCCCGCGGGCGCGAGAAGCGGCACATCGAGAAGGGCCGCCAGATCCCGGGGATCGGAGAGCCAGGTGCGTCGCGTGGCCTGCCACCCGCTCGCCGGCCGGCCGGTCTCGGCGGCGCGCCCGAAGTTCCACCGGCAGTGGCAGACCACGAGAATCCCGCCCGCGCGCGCATTGACGCGAATCTGCGCTGCGTCATAAACCGCGTCCACCGCCTGCCGGAAGCCGCGCAGTTCGAAAAGGCCGATCACACGCCGCCGCGCCAGCAGCGCGGCGCGGAGCAGGCCGGCCGTGATCGTGTCGCTCTCCGCCTCCTCCGTCGCGATTCCGGACTCATCAAACTCACGGCGCACCCGCGCCAGCGACGGTGCGATGCCCGGGATCGGCTCGGCTCGCGAGGTGAGCAGCAGGTCCACACCCGCCTCGCTCTCCGCCATCCCGCGCAGCAGCCAGTCGAGGCCGTGATGGACCTCGCGCTCGCGGCGCGTGCCGGGGCTCCAGGTTGCGGGTGCATCGCTCACAGGTCTTCTCCGCGGCGCCCCGTGGGCCGGACGAGACGCGCCGGCGCGGCACGGCGACGGGCATCGTATCTCCCATCCGCAGCAGAGACGGCCAGGCGCCGGCGCCGCGTCCGCGCGAGTCCGGCGGGCGAGGGGGAAATGGGTCTCGGGAAAAAGGTCCCCGGGGACCACTCTCTCTCTCGCACGCGTTCCCGGCCCAACGCCCAGCCTTGACCCGGCGCTAGAACGGCAGGGCGTGCGCCCCGGCCAGCGCCAGGCCGAGGAACTCCCCGACCAGCATCATCGTGCTCGACACATAGAGGATGCCCGTCGCCGACTGGTTCGAGCGCAGTCGAACGCACTGCAGGGCCATCCACGTCATGATGATCGGCACGAACAGGCCCATGAGAAGGCGTGCGGCGATCATGACGCCCTCCATCGTCGGCAGCGGCGCTTCATCACCTCCCTGCACGGACCACCACGCCCACACTGCCGCGGCCGCGATCCCCAGCCGCACCACCAGGCCGAGCAGCAGCATCCGGACGAGGCGCAGGAAGGGCTGCTGCGTCATCTCGCTGCCGGAGGTGAGGTAGGCGTGGCCAAGGAGCATGGTCATAAGCGATCCCCCTCCGAGCCACGCGGCGAGCACGAGCGAGACGCCGATGAGCGGCACGCCCCAGCCCGGCGCGGTTTCGGCGGCCGCCGGCGCGAGCGCCAGCGCACGGTGCGACGCGAGCGACACGCTGCACCACGGCGCGATGAGCAGCGCGGCACACGCCGCCGCGCCGGCGGCGATCACCCATCGCGAAGCGCTGCGCCGCCCCAACTGCACGAGCATGAGATGCGCCACCGCGCCGCACGCCAGCACGCCGCCGAGGAGCCACATCGCCGAAGACGCCGGCGGCGGATCGGCCAGCAGCGCCGCCGCAGCACCGCCCAGCAGGCTCAGCGCCACCAGGTCGCCCAGGCGCAGCCAGTTCAGCGTAACCTGGCGCTCGCTCGAACAGGCCTGCGACAGGGCGATGCCCAGCGCCAGCAGCGTCAGGATGAGCGTGAGCGACACGCAGCATTATTGCCTGCCCGCCCGGACCGCGGAAGCCCGGGAGCGTGGCGATCGAACGACCGATCGGCCGTCACCCGCGCGTGGCTGTGCGAGCCGGCGATTCGTATAATCGACCACATGAACGGTCATCCCTGCGATCGTTGCGGCGAGGAAGCGACGATCCACGAGTACACCCCGTCGAAGGGCAAGGTGCTCTCCGAGACGCACCTGTGCGAACAGTGCGCGCAGGAACTCGGCCTCGAGGGAAAGGTCGTCAAAGGCGCGCAGGAACTTCTCGGTCAGATCCTCTTCGCCAAGACCGGACGCCGAAAGTCCGCTGATTCGCCCGCCTGCCCCGCCTGCAAACTGACCTGGAGCGAGTTCCGGGAGCACAGCCTGCTCGGGTGTCCGGCGTGCTACGACGCCTTTGAGAAGCAACTCGGCCCGCTCCTCGAGCGCCTCCACGAGGGCGCCGCGCACCACGTCGGCAAGACGCCGGCGAACCAGCGCCTCGACGTCACCCAGCGCCTCGTCCACCTGCGCCGCGAACTCGCCCAGGCCCTGACCGCCGAGCAGTACGAGCGCGCGGCGCAGATCCGCGACCAACTGCTCAGCCTCGGCGCCGTCGAGGGCCCGTCATCCCCCGGCGCCGACGCCCCGTCCGAAGGCGCGCCGTCATGATCGGGCTGGACTACTCATCGACCGGAGAATGGCTGCGCGGCACGGGCCCCGACTCCGACGTCGTCATCTCGACGCGCATCCGCCTGGCGCGGAACGTCGCCGGCTTCAACTTCACGAATCGGGCCGAAAGCACCGATCGCGGGCAGATTGTCGGCCTGGCGCGCGAGCACGCCCTGCGCCTCGGCGGGCGCGATGATCTCATCTGGGTGGACGTCGCCTCCCTCGACTCGCTCGAATCCACGCTGCTTGTCGAGCGGCATCTCATCTCCAAGCAGTTGGCGCGGGGCGATCAGCCGCGGGCCGCCATCCTCAGCCCCGACGAATCCATCTCCATCATGGTCAACGAAGAGGATCACTTCCGCATTCAGGTCATTCGCAGCGGCCGCCAGGCCGCCGACGCCTGGCGGCAGGTCAGCGCGTTCGATGACGAACTCGGCGGCCGCCTCCCCTTCGCGTTTCACAGGCGCTTTGGCTACCTCACCGCGTGTCCGACGAACGTCGGAACCGGAATCCGCCTGAGCATCATGCTCCACCTCCCGGCCCTCATGCTCACGAAGGAGATCGATCGCGTCCGCCGCGCCGCGCAGGACATGCAACTGGCCATCCGCGGGTTCTACGGCGAGGGCTCCGAAGCGCTGGGCGATATCTTCCAGATCTCCAACCAGACGACGCTGGGCAAGAGCGAGGAGCAGTTGCTTCGCGAATTCGACGAAGGGGTCATGCCGCAGGTCGTCGAGTACGAGCGCCGGGCCCGGCAGGTGCTCCTCGATCGCCGCGCCTCGCTTCTCGACGACCGGGTGCACCGCGCCCTGGGGGTGCTGCGCAGCGCGCGGCTGCTCAAACTCGACGAAGCACTTCGCCTGCTCAGTCATCTGCGCCTCGGCGTGCTGCTCGGGCGGATCGAGGGTATCGACCTCCGCACCATCGATCGGCTGCTCGTGCTCGTCCAGCCGGCCCACCTCCAGAAGACCCTCGGGGAGATGCTCCATCAGGCGGAGCGGACCGAGGCCCGCGCCACGCTGATCCGCGAGCACCTCCGCTGACGCGCTCCCCCGCTTCGCACGAGCCATCTACACTCATGCCGGCCTGGGGCTGATGGTCGGGGCAGGCCGCTTCACGGAGATCATCCAGTGGCACGGCTGGCGACCACCGCACCGTTCAACTTCGAGTTCGACGTTCGCCGCTTCCTCCACGCCTACCGCCGTGCCGGCTGCACTCACGCCCAGTTCTACCGCAACGAGAAAGTCCCCATCGAGCCGGCCTTCGCCCTGGAGACCGTGCGCGAAGCGGGCATGACCTTCGACTCGATGCACGGCCTCTTCGGCGAATCGCTCGATCCGTCCTCCCCCGACGAAGCGATCCGCCGCCGCGCCCTCGACGTGTACCACCGCGAAGGGGAGTTGGCGCTGGCCCTCGGCGGACCGATGGTCGTCGTCCACCCGGCGTGGATGAAACCCGAGGGCGCCGCGCCCGGCGGCCCGGTCGATGAGACGCGCGCCGACAGCCTTCGCGACTCCCTGGACCGCCTCGCCCGCCTCGGCGAGCGCCTCGGCGTCGTCTACCTCATTGAAAACCTCCCGGGCTTCTTCACCATCGGGTACGATGCCCCTCGCCTTGCGTCGTGGGTGCGCCAACTCGGCTCGGCCCATCTGCGCATGTGCTTTGACAGCGGCCACGCGCACATCGAGGAGCCTCGCGTCGGCGCCGTGGATGAACAGTTCGCCCAGTGTGCCGACGTCGTCGCCTACTTCCACGCCCACGACAACGACACGACAACCGACAACCATCGCATGCCCGGCGAAGGGACCATCGACTGGGCGCGCCTCGGCCGACTCGTCGCCGAACGCGGCCGACCGGACCTGCCCTGGATGCTCGAAGTCTTCTACCCCGAAGCGCAGGTCGAGCAACTTGTGCGCGAAGGGCTGGGCGACCGGTTGCGCCGCTGCATGGGCGCCGTGTGAGGGTGTTCGCATCTCTCGAACGCGGGAGGCGTCCGCGACGGGAGCGCTTTCATTTCAGACCTGTCGCTGCAGGGCGCGTCGATCGCCGCCGCCTGGAGCGAGATTGGTGGGCGCATGCAGATGCGCCCGCCGCACTGCGTTCTCGCTCAAGGCCGCAGCGTTCAGCGGCGCCGGCCACACACGGATGGAAGCGGCGCGACTCGCGCCGTCTGTTCGTTCAGCGTGGGGCGCGCAGCCGTCGGTAAAGCACTCGGCAGCCTGCGGCCCAGAAGAGAACCCAGAACGCCAGCAGGGCCACCATCGCCGCGGGATGCGGTCCGATCATCCGAAAACTCCCGGACTGCTGCACCGAGAAGAGGCCGCCCATCGCCATCCGCGACGACGCCGAAAGCAGCGCCGCCGGCGAGGGGCGGGTGTGAGCAACCTCGAGTACGAGATCACGAAGCGGCCCGGCGAGGTCAATGGACGTCTCTTCCTCGTCCCCCGCCGGTTCCAGCCCGAGCGCGCGGCGCAGCACGGCTGCGTGACGGAGCGCCCCTTGGACGAGCGGCCGACGGAATACGCCGCCAGAATCAGCGCGCCGACGAAGAGCAGCACCGCGACGAGCAGGATGGAAGGCGCGACGCTCATGCCTTGCCGGCCGGTTCAGGCTGCCGCACGGGCGCCCCCGATGCAGCCGCCGGCGCTCCGCATTCGGGACAGACGACCGAGCCCGAAGCCGCGAGGTTGTAGCCGCAGAGAATGCACGTGCCATCCGAGTCGATTCGGTGGCGCGGCAGGGCGAGGGCCAGCACCGCCGCCGCCGGCACGGCGCATTCGAACACGATGAACGCCGCCAGCAGCTGACGTTGAGTCAGCAGCGCCACGCCGAGCGCCAGCGCAGGAAGATAGACCGCGGGAAGCGCCAGGGACCACTTCCGTCCCGCCACGGTCGTGCAGAGGATCGGCGCGTGGGCGAGTCCCGCGATGCCGCCGACCGGCCATGCGAGCAGGCTGATCCACCCGAGCGAAGACGAGCGCCAGGTCAACGCCGCCGAGACCGCCGCGAGGATGGCGATGCCGCTCCCGCCGGCGCCGATGCTGATGAGGAACATCCGCCTCTTGCGCCGGAGAAGGGTCAGTTCCTCGAAGGCGCTGTTGACGTCGGGATGAGTGTGCATGAACGACCCCCGGCGGCGCCGCGCCCGAATCAGGCGCCCGATGCGCCCGTCCCGAGTGTAGTCTGCCGCTCACGCGCCGTGGCCTGGAAGTGATCGCGAAGTTGATCGAGATGGGCGACCAGCGAAGAGAAGTCGCCCTTCTCAATGCTCAGCACGTCCATGGGTTCGACGCAGCGGACGGTGGCGTTGCGCGGCGCGCGGTGGAGCAGGGCCATCTCTCCGAAGTACTGGCCCGCGTCGAGGCGGGCGACGACCTGCACCTGCCCCGAGGCCTCGTCGCGGCGCTCCACGGCCGCGCGGCCGCGAATGATGATGTAGACCCGGTCGCCGAGGTCGCCCTGCTCGAAGATCGCCTGCCCCGGCTCGAAGTGCTCGTGGTTGATGCCCCGGCTGCGGCCGAGGCGCAACTGCACGATGTCCGGCGGAAAGAAGAGATCGACGAGCCACGAGAGGCCGACGCGCACCTTGGTCTGCACGCCCGGAAGTTTGCTCCAGTAGACGGTGCGCCAGAGGAACCACGCGGGCAGGCCGGCGAGTTTCAGACCCATGACCTGCGCCACGCCCTTGCGATGCCCCAGCGCGCAGAGAGAGCCGAGGCCCCCGAAGGTGAAGGGCGCCAGCGTTCGCCCCTCCAGCGACGCCAGAATGTTCCCCGCCGCGAGTCGCGCTTCGCGGATGGCGTGCTGGGCGGTCGGCGGCGCGTACCGCGGCTCGTCGGCATCGGGCGCGGGCGGCAGGGGGACGAGGGCGCAGTCCCCCAGCGCCCACAGGTTCGTCGAGCCCCGCAGGCGCAGGAAGGAATCGACGAGGAGGCGGCCGCGGTCCTTCGGCACATCGAGCGATTCGCACAGCGGGTGGGGATGGCTGGGGACCGTGGCGACGAGCGTCGCCGTGGGCACGCGCGTCCCGTCGGCGAGCAGGGCGTGGTCCGCCGTCGCCGCGGCCAGCCTCGCCCCGAGCATGATCTCGATGCCCCGCCTCCGCAGCAGATTCTGCGCGTAGAGCGCGAGCGACTCATCGACCTCCGGAAGGATCCGCTCGCGCGAGTGGAGCAGAACGAACCGGCCCATGTCGCGGCGGAGCGAAGGGTAACTGCGGGCGGCTCTGCGGACGAAGTCGTGCAGTTCAGCGATGACCTCGACGCCGGAAAACCCGCCCCCCGCCACCACGAAGGTGAGCAGACGCGCCCGCAGTTGCGCATCGCGCTCCGACTCGGCCTCTTCGAGCACGCGGATGACGTGGTTGCGCAGCGCCAGCGCATCGCCGTGCGTCTTGAAGGGCATCGCGTGCTCCGCCAGCCCCGTCAGGCCGCGAAAGTCCGTCACGTTGCCCAGCGCGAGCACGAGATGATCGAAGGGCAGGATGAGGGGGCGCGGCCGGAACCCCGGCGAGCAGATTACCTGCCGGGCGTGCAGGTCAACCCCCTCGACGTCGCGCACGTGAAGCCGCACGCCGGGAACGAAGCGGCGGAGCGGAGTGGTCGTGTCGGCGATGCCCACGCTGCCCGAGATCACTTCCGGCAGCATGGGTTGAAAGACGAGGTAGTTCTCGCGGTTGACGAGGTGAACTTCGACGCGCCGGCGCGAGCGGCGGAGCAGTTCGCGGGCGGTGTACGCCCCCGCGAACCCGCCGCCGAGGATGACGATGCGCGTGGGCTCAGTCATGTCTTGCTGCGAACCCGGACGCCAGCAAAGCGGCCGGGCGAGGGCTATTCATCGAGCGTCTTGAGCATGGCCTCAACTCCTCTGGTCCAGGCGTCATGGTCGTCCGCCAGCGCTGCCTCCCACGCATCCCAGGCGTCCAAGAACGCCTCGGGAGACTCGGGCGCGCCGGAGGCGGTGAACCACGCCTGGCACAGGGCCGCAACGCCCAGCGCGATGTTCTTGCGCTCGACGAGGGTGGTCGCCTGAGGCGCGAGGGCGGCGAGATCGATCGCCGCCGCCTTGCATGACTCAAGCGAGTACGTGCCCTTGAGCAGCCCTTCCGGAGTGTCGGCGCCGAAGTGCGTCTTCGCGATGGCGGCCCCGGCGCCGTACATCTTCACGAGCGCATCCGCGACGGCCGTGTCCCACTCCTTTGCCTTCCACGCCTCGACCTGCTTCTTCGCGGCTTCCCAGGATGCGGCCTGGCCGATGGCCCAGAGCTTGGCATTGATCCACTCGACCTTTGAGTCGTCCCAGTGGTAGTCATAACCCTTGGTGGCGTCGTAGGCGTAGTAGTTGTACGCGTACATCTCGAACTGAAGGGGTGGGTGTCCGGCGTCGAGAAGATCCTTGTCGATCTGGAGGTGGCACGAGACGCACATCGAAGCACGCACGGCGAGATCGGTCGTGTCGATGAGTCCCCACTCGCGCCGCAAGCCCTCCGACCCGAGCCGGGCCCGCTCCTTGGCCGTCCAGCCGGCGTCGGCATGCGGATCCTTGTATCCCTGCTTTGCATCGTCGGTCACCGAGCCGCCGCCGGGGCCATGACATACTTCGCACCCGACCGCGTTGGCGCTGAGCACGAACTGCTCTCCCCGCTGCGGGCCGGGAACGTTGGTCGCGTGGCAGGAGAGGCAGCGATCGGAGGCGGATGCGTCCGCGAGGTTCATCTTCGCCGCGATCTCCTTCGATGCGGCGTCGAAGAGGGTGTTGAACGCCTCGCGGTGCGGATCGCTCGCCGCCCAGATGTTGAACTCGTCTCCGATCATCTGGCCCGACTGGTCGGTCGCGCTCTCGGCGCTGTGGCAGTCCCCGCCGGTGCACGAGGGGTTGCCGAGGTAGCGGAAGCCGGGCAGGATCATCGGGTCGGTGATCGCCACGCGGGATTCGTAGGCGTGGCCCCACCCGGCGCGTTCGATGCCGGGGGAAGCGCCGTGGGGAGCCGCTCCGCGGAGTCCTGCGGCGGCAACCACTCCCGCCGCGAGGGGCAGCAGGACAGCGAGAGGCGATGCGACGGGGCGAATTCCGTGCGACATGGGGAAATCTCCGGATGGCTGAAGGCGGGTTCGGGGACGCCAACAGGATACCGGCGGCGGGGCCGGCCGTCCCGCGCCTCCGCGGGCGCTCGCTGGGAATCAGCCCTGCGAACCCTCGACGGGTCAAGACGGCGGCTCGGGCCAGCCGATGGGTCTCTATGAGTCTCCGTTATCGGCCAGAACACCGCGATGTCCCCATTCCGGGATCTGATTGCCCGGCCCGTCGCGTCCTCGGGAGCATGTCAAGATGGCCAAGCGGATGTTGACGGCGAAACTCTCGGTGGACGCCGGAGTCCCCATGAGGGCCGCCGATCTCGTCGGCATCGACATCTTCCGCGACCTCGACCGCAAAGTCATCGAGAAATTTCCCGGGACGGTCGTGCGGCGCGAGTTTGCGGCGGGGGAAGTCATCTGCCGCGAGGGAGAGGGGGGGACGACGGCCTTCTACCTGCTCGAAGGATCGGTGCAGGTGTTCATTGCCCGCCGCCTCGCGGCCGGCGCCGCCGGGCCGCGCCGGGGGTGGCGCGCCATGGTCTCGCGGTGGCTCGGCGGCCGCCGCATCCGCCCGCCGGAGCACGGCGATGACGCCATCATCCCCATCGACGCCAACGTGGACCTGACGTGGGGGCAGCCGCGCACCACGCTCGGGCCTGGCGAGGTCTTCGGCGAGATGAGTTGCCTCAACCTCGCCCCTCGCTCCGCCACCGTCGTCGCCGAAACCGACTGCGTCATGCTCGAGATCCTGCGCAACATGTACGAGCACTTGCAGAAGGCGCCGACCTTCCGGGAGCGGATGGATGCGAACTACCGCGCCCGCGCGCTTCAGGGACACCTGCGCAATGTGCCGGTCTTCCGCGATCTGCCCGACGAAGTGATCGAACGCCTTCAGGGCCGCGCCCAACTCGTCGCCGTGGACGCCGGAACGACGATCTTCAGCGAGGGCGACGAGGCCGACGGCGTCTACATCATCCGCCTCGGCCAGGTGCGCGTCAGCCAGGCCTTCCCCGGCGGGGAGCGGACGCTCGCGTACCTCACGCGCGGCGATTTCTTCGGCGAGACGGGCCTCCTGCGAAGGGCGCAGCGAAACGCCACCTGCCGCGCCGTCGATCATCCCATCGTCGAAGGCGGGCGCAAGCGCAAGCCGGCGCGCGTGGAACTCGTGAAGATTGCGCGGGAGGACTTCGCCGCCGTGGTCGAGGAGTTCCCGCGCATCAAGGGGCGCCTCGAAACCATCGCCCAGGAGCGGATCCGCCAGCAGCGCAAGGCGAGGGTCTCTCTCACCGTCTCCGCCCCGAGCCGGCGCGTCGAAGACCTCGGCCTGCTCCAGGGGCAGAACCTCATGCTCATCGACCTCGAACGCTGCACGCGCTGCGACCAGTGCGTCGAGGCCTGCGTGTCGGCCCACGAGGACGGGATCAGCCGGCTCTTCCGCACCGGGCCGCGCTACGACAAGTACCTCGTGCCCTCGAGTTGCCGCATGTGCCTCGACCCGGTGTGCATGATCGGCTGTCCCGTCGGTTCGATTCGACGAAGCGAGGACCTGAGCATCATCATCGAGGACTGGTGCGTGGGCTGCGGCATCTGCGCCAAGCAGTGCCCCTACGAGTCCATCGTCATGCACGAACTCGAGGAGTTCGGCCAGGAGGTGAGCGAGCGCCTGGCGCGCGTCGCCGAGAGCGGCGAGGTGATGGCCGTCACGCAGCGCGCCGCGGTGTGCGACCAGTGCGAAGATCTGCCGACCGGGCCGGCGTGCGTCTACGCCTGCCCGCACGACGCCGCGGCCCGCGTGGACGCGGCGGAGTTTCTCAGCGCCGGCGGGCTGTTCAGGACGGCGTCGCGCGAGGATGACGCGCGGTGAGGAAACAGGGCATCGAGGCAACGAGGCGTCAAGTCGTGGCATCAACGAATCAGGAGAAGCACTCTCGACCCCTTGCGCCTTCGCATCCAGGCGCCGTGAACTGAATGCTCATCGATCGATCGCACATCCCGTGGGGCGTTGGAAGCGCGATCGCCGCGGGCGCGGCGACGTGGTGGTACTTCGCCGATGCGCCGCGCCATCTCAACGGCCCGTCCGGTTCGACGCTCGTCGGGCTGACGCTCGGCGCCGCGGCCCTGGGCATCATGCTCTTCTGCGCGGCGCTCTCCATCAAGCGCCGGGCGCCGCACCGGCGCCTCGGGCGCGCCTCGACCTGGCTGCGCGGCCACCTCTGGCTCGGCCTGCTCGCGTGCGCCTTCGTCGCGCTGCATGCGGCCTTCCGCCTGGGCGGGCCGGCGACGACGCTTCTCTGGGCGCTGCTCGGGCTGGTGACGCTCAGCGGCCTCTTCGGCCTGCTGCTCCAGCAGGTCATTCCCCGCCTCCTCCTGCACAGCGTTCCGGGTGAGACGATCGCCCAGCAGGTGGAGCGGCGGCTGCGCGACCTTCCGCTGCTGGCTGAGCAGGTCGTGCAGCGCTATGCGGGCAGCCTCGACGAACCGGCGCCGGCCTGGGATGCCGCGGCCCCATCTCCCGCCGGACCTCCGGCAGGCGGCGAGCCGATCCGCCGCTTTCACCTCGATCACCTGCGCGCCTATCTCCACGGCGAATCCGGCGCAGGCATCGAAGATCCCCATCGAGCCGAGAACCTCTTCAGCGCCCTGCGGACGATGACGCCCGGACACGCGCACCCCGGCATCGACGAACTCGAATCCCTCTACCACCTGCGACGCGACCTGCTGCGCCAGCGCCGGCTGATGCGCGTCCTGTTCGCGTGGCTGATCGTTCACGTGCCCCTGAGCTGGGCGCTGCTGCTGCTTGTGCTCGCGCACGCCGCCACGGCGCTGCGCTTCTGGACATGAAAGGAGAAGCCCGGCTCGAAACCTGATGCGCCCCCTCGCGTGGGAAAGCAACCTGCGGCTTCCGCCGCAGACGATCGCCCAAACCTCAGACCTTGAATCCTGAATCTCAGATCTCAGATCTCAAATCTCAAACCCCCGTGCCCCCATGCCCGACACTCGGCCCATAGAAGAGCGATTCGACATCACCTACGTCCGCCGCCGGCACTGGCCCGATCGGGCGAACCGCTGGCTGATGTGGCTGGTG
>JBDIVQ010000088.1:0-17184 GCA_039794345.1 Phycisphaerae bacterium
TAGCCGCGACGCGGAGGCTTTGCGGAGCGGAGCGCGGGGTTGGAGGAGGATTTTGCGCTCAGATGCCGCGCCGCGGGCGACGCGGGGATTCGGAGCGGAGCGCGGGAGTGGAGGAGGGTTCTTGCGTTCGGATGCCGCGCCGCACACGACGCGCTCCCCTGCGCAGAGCCTCCGGGTCGCGGCTAACCGGCAAGGCGGCGCAGAGCCTCCGGGTCGCGGCTAACCGGCAAGGCGGCGCAGAGCCTCCGGGTCGCGCCTAACCGGCAAGTCATTCCTGCCGCACGCCCATGACCTGCTGCGCCTGGCGGGCGAGGTCGATGAACGCCCTGCGGTAGCCGTGGCGATCGTCGCCGAGGCCGGCCTCGGCCCAGGCCTGCACGTCGGCGAGAGTGGCGCTGCCCTTGTGCGGCGAATCGCGCAGGAGCATTCCCAGCGCCGCGACGGACGCGGCGAAGCGGAAGTCGTCCGACGCCTGCTCCCACGTCTTGCCCTCATCGCGCGTGGGGAACTCGACGAGGGTGCTCACATCGCCATCGGGCTTCTTGTAGCGCACCTTGACGGTGAGCATCTCGCCGCTCTGCTGGGCTACTTCGGTGAGTTGCGCGGGTTGCTGATAGCGAAGGGGATCGACTTCAGGAGCATCGCCCTCATCCGCCTGCGGCTTCGCCTCGCCCTCCGCCGCTTGCGGCATCGCGAGATCGTCTTCCGCGGTCGCCAACTCGACTTCGTAGAGAGCCGTCACGGTATGCCCCGCGCCGATCTCGCCTGCGTCCTTCGTGTCGTCGTCGAAGTCGCGCGCGGCAAGCATCCGGTTCTCGTAGCCGAGCAGGCGATAGGACTTGACAATCGCCGGGTTGAACTCGACCTGGATCTTCACATCCTTGGCGATGGTCACGAGCGAGCCGGAGAGTTGATTGATGAGCACCTTCTGGGCTTCCTCGATCGTGTCGATGTAGGCGTACATGCCGTTGCCCTTGTTGGCGATCTGCTCGATGGTGTCATCCTTGAGGTTGCCCATGCCGAAGCCCAGCGCGGTGAGGAAGACGCCGGACTTGGCCTTCTCCTCGGCGAGTCGGATGAGATCGCCCTTGCTCGTGACGCCGACGTTGAAGTCGCCGTCGGTGGCGAGAATGACGCGGTTGACGCCTTCCTTGATGAAGTGCTGCTGGGCGACGCTGTAGGCGAGTTCGATGCCGGCCCCGCCGTTCGTCGAGCCGCCGGCGCTGAGGCGATCGAGGGCGCCGAGGATCGTCTCCTTGTCGGAGACATAGGTCGAGTCGAGCACCAGCCCCGAGGCGCCGGCGTAGACGACGATCGCGACGCGGTCATCGACGGTGAGACTCTCGACGAGCCGCCTGAGCCCTTCCTTGACGAGGGGCAGTTTGTCCGGCTCATTCATCGAGCCGGAGACGTCGATGAGGAAGACGAGGTTCGTCGCGGGGCGCTCATCGCGGGGAATCTCCATGCCCTTGAGGCCGATGCGCACAAGGCGATGCTCAGGCTGCCAGGGGCAGGAGGCGATCTCGACGTTGGCGCGGAAGGGATGCGCATCGCCGGGCGAAGGCGCATCGTAGTGGTAGTCGAAATAGTTGATCATCTCTTCGAGGCGGACGGAATCGGGCGATGGCCGGCGACCTTCGCGCAACTGCCGCCGCACGATCGAGTAGGACGCGGTGTCCACGTCGATGGAGAAGGTCGAGAGGGGAGCGCTGGCGACGCCGAGGAAGGGGTTGTCCTCGATGGGGGCGAAGGAGTCGGTGTCGGCCCAGTCGCGGCCCCAGGGCCGGGATTCACCTTCGGGATACTCGACGAGTTCGCGCGGGACCTGATTGGCATCCTGGGTGCGCAGACGCCTCGAAGCCACCTCGGCACTGTCACCCGATTGGGGCGAGCCGGCGATGTGGCGGAAGCCGATCTCGCGAGCCGCATCGTTGCTTGCCCCGCCGACCGGCCGCGAGGCCGGAGGCGGGGGCTGCCTCGCCTCCGATCCGCGCGCCGCAAGCACATCGCTTTCGAGGGAAGGCGATGCGCCCTCCGCGATGGTGTGAAGGGTAACATCCGGCGCATACCCTCCGACGGCTTTCGGCATCGAAGGCTCCGCGGGCACGCCGAAGTCCTGCCTGACCCCGCTCATCTCATCGCGAAGTTCAAGCGCCTCGGCGAGTTGGTCCTGGGGGCTGTCCGCCGCGGCGGGCGCGTTGCCGTCCACTGAGCCGGCGCCGCCGCTCAGGCCCGCGCTGCGATCCTCGCGCGCGGCCTCCTCGCCGCGCCCGTGCGCGAACCGCTCGGCGTCGGAGCCGCCCCCGCGCATCATGAGCGGAATGAACACGCCCAGCAGCAGCACCGCCGCCGCGCCGCTCAGGCCGATGCGCCACCACCACGCGGCCGGGCGGATGGTCCGCTCGCCCTCGCCGACGAGTCGCAGTCCGCCGCCTGCCTCCGCCTGCGACTTGATCGACGCGCGCTGCTCGGGCGAGAGCTGCGGCGCCGGCTCGTGGCTGAGTTCAGCGCGCAGTTCGCCCGCCACGGCGCGGATCGCTTCGACCTCATCACGCAGGTCGGCTCGCTCGCTGAGCACGGCTTCGAGTTCCGCACGTTCCGCCTCGTCGATTTCGCCCAGGGCGTAGGCGGTCAGTCGGGGGTCGTTGGAGTGAATGGTCATGGGAGAGTCCTCGAAACTTGAGGCACTAGGCACCAGGCACTAGGCATTGGGGTTTGCATTCGCTTCACTGGGACGTGTGGAGCCGGACAGACGGCCTCGCAGTGTCTGAATCGCGGTGTGAATGAGCACGCCGACGTGGCTCACGGTGAGGTCCATGATCTCGGCGATCTCGCGATAACTCAGATCGCCCTGGAACTTGAGCCGCAAGACTTCGCGCTGCCGCTCGGGGAGGTCGGCGAGGCTCGCGAGCAGGCGCGAGCGCGACTCGGGCTGCTGGGCGCGCTCGGCCGGCCCGTCACCGGCCGTCGCCTCGGCGGCGCCGGGGCCGCCGTTGCGATTCGTGATCTCGGGGAGCGATGTCTGCATGCGATGCTCCTTTCGAATCCGGTCAAGTGCGGCGTTGCGGCAGACGCGGTAGAGCCAGGGGGCGAGATGGCCCTCCACGGCCGCGCGATCCTGCTGAATAAGCCGCACGAACGCCTCCTGCACCACGTCGCGTGCGGCTTCGAGGTCGCCGCCGAGCAGGCGCACCGTGTAGCGCAGCAGCGAAGCCTCGTGGCGATCGAGCGCCTCGGACACCCACTGCGATTCGGCGTTCACCGCCCTGGACGGGTCCATCAAACCTCCGTTCACCGCGTTGGGGCGGCCGATCGCCCCGCCGTCAGTAAAGACGCACGGGCGACGCGTCTCTTAGAAGTTTCTGCGATGGGGCGGCCGGGACCACAGGAAACGGGCCGGAGGGCTGTTGCGGAGTCCGAAAAAGGGCCGCAGGCCCGTGGGTACGGGCCTGCGGGTGGATGGCGTCGATGGCGAGGGCAGCCCCTGCCGCGCTCCGCGGCTCGCCGGTGCGTGGGCGCGTCAGTGCGTCAATTACTCTACATCGCGGCCCTCGATGACCTTCTCAATGGGCGGGGCCTTGTGGGGCGGCTCCATCTCGCCGCGCGCCATACGGCCGAAGTAGTCGTTGAACGCCCGCATGGACTGGTAGCCCATGAGGACGATGATGGGGACGTTGGCGAGAAGCATGACGCCGGTGCCGAGGTCGGCGAGCAGGCCCAGTTGCGCATCGGTCTCGAGGAAGCCGGGCCAACTCGCGACGATCGCCAGGGCGCAGAAGATGAGTTTGTAGATGAACACCGTCAGCGGCGCGAGGGCCTTGCCGAAGAGGAAGATGACGCCCTGCTCGCCGTAGTACGACCACGAGATCATGGTGGAGAACGCGAAGAGCCAGCAGACGGCGGTCACGAGGTACTTGCCCAGCCCCGGAATGGCGCGGTCGAAGGCGTGGCCGGTGAGGGGCGCGCCAACGAGATCCTGGTAGACTCCCTTGTCGATCAGCACCGCACCGACCGGCGTCGTATCCCACTCGATGTGCAGGTCCAGCTGACCATTGCCGTCCGCATCCTGCGTGCTTTCGATGAGACGGCCTCCGATGCGCACTCGCTTGGAAGCCGTGTTCTCATTGACCTCGGGCACCTCCGCGAGAAGGAAGAAGCGATTGCCCTTGTACCAGCCCGCGGGAGGAGGCAGCGCGGGAAGGCTCTCAAAGGCGGTCGAGGCGTCCACCTTCCCGACGGTCTCGCCGTCCGCATCGACTCCCTCGACGATCGTGATGTCGCCCTTGAACTCACCGACGCTCTCGCGGTTCCACGTGTTGGTGCTGAGGATGACCAGCGCCGTCAGGGTGCAGACGAGACAGGTATCGATGAAGGGTTCGAGGCCGGCGACAACGCCTTCGCGCACGGGCTCATCGGTCTTGGCGGCGGAGTGGGCGATGGGCGAGGACCCCTGGCCCGCCTCGTTGGAGAAGAGGGCGCGGCGCAGACCCGTTGTGAGGCCGAACCACGCGGTCGCCCCGAGGAAGGCGCCGGTCGCCTCGTGGGGGTTGAAGGCGTCCTTGACGATGTAGAGAAGCAGATCGGGGACGTTCGCGGCGCGGACGAAGAGCACGACGATTCCGCCGATGATGTACATGCCGCACATGAGGGGGACGAGTTTCCCGGCCACGGCCCCGATGCGCTTGATGCCGCCGATGATGACCAGGGCCGTAAGGGTTGCGAGGGCGATGCCCGTCACGCGCGTGTCCACGGCGAAATACTCGTTGGTGATGCGGGCGACGTTCCAGACCTGGAACATGTTGCCGCCGGTCATCGTCGAGATGAGCAGCGTCACGCAGAAGATGCCGCCGACGAGCCAGGCGATGGGTTTGGCGATGCCGCCGACCTTGTCGCCGAAGCCGCGCTTGATGACCCACATCGCTCCGCCGTGGGGGTTGTCCGGGTCGCTCGTGTCGCGGTAGATCATGGCGAGGGTGACTTCGACGCTCTTGATCGCCATGCCGAGAAAGCCGACGACCCACATCCAGAAGACGGCGCCGGGTCCGCCGACAGCGACGGCGACCGCGACGCCGCCGATGTTGCCCAGGCCGACAGTCGCCGAGAGGGCGGCCGAGAGGGCCTGGAAGTGATTGATCGCCCCGGGGTCGCGCTTGTCATCGTACTTGCCGCGCACCACTGACACACCGTGCGTCAGGGCGCGGAACTGAATGAACTTGCTCCAGACGGTGAAGAGCAGGCCAACTCCGAGCAGGATGATGAAGGTGTGCTGCCCCCAGAGGACGTTGTCGGTGAAGCCGGGGATGTACTTCTCGTAGAAATCAAGGAACCATTCGATCGGGTTCATTCGGCTCTCCTTGACTGGCGGTAACCTCGGGACGAAAGGTGGAGTATGGTCCGCCCCCCGCGGGGCGGAGTCAAACGCGGCGGCACGCGGGCCAATCGCCCAAGCGGAGGCGACGCCGGTGCCGATACCGATCTATAGTGCGGCCCTCTCGCCGTCCGGCCCGCGCTTCGTCCCGTGAACACCAGACTGAGGAGGCTCAGCGAGATGGCAGAATCACGCGGCCAATGGGGTTCTCGAATCGGCTTCATCCTCGCCGCCGCCGGCTCGGCGATCGGACTGGGGAACATCTGGAAGTTCCCCTACATCACGGGCGAGAACGGCGGCGGGCTGTTCGTGCTCATCTACCTCGGCTGCATCGCGCTGGTCGGCCTGCCGATCATGATGGCGGAGATCATGATCGGGCGAGCGGCGCAGAAATCCCCCGTCGGCGCCTTTCGCGCCCTCTCGCGTCCGGGCAGCCCCTGGGCGCTCGCCGGCGGCCTGGGGGTGGTGACGGCGTTTGTCATCCTCTCCTACTACAGCGTCGTGGCCGGATGGGCCATGCACTATACCTGGCTCAGCCTGACCGACACCTTCACGGGGCACACGGCCGATGAGATCGGCGCGATCTTCGGGACGGTCTACGGCGATGAGGAGATCAACGCGCTCTGGCACGTCATCTTCATGGGGGCGACGATCAGCATCGTCATCGCGGGCATTCGCGGCGGGATCGAACTGTGGTCGCGCATCCTCATGCCCGCCCTCTTCCTCATCCTGCTGATTCTCTTTGTCTACGCCATGCAGTCGGAGGGATTCGGCCGGGCCGTCGAGTTCGTCTTCGCTCCCCACGCGGGCGATCTCACGGCCGCCGGCGTGCTTGAGGCCCTCGGCCACTCCTTCTTCACGCTCTCGCTGGGCATGGGCGCGATGATCACCTACGGCAGTTACCTCCAGCGCGACGAAGATCTCGTCACCACGTCGGTGACCGTCAGCGTGCTCGACACGGCCGTCGCGCTGCTGGCCTGCCTCGTTCTCTTTCCGATCATCTTCACGGCGGGCCTCGAGCCGGCCGCGGGTCCGGGGCTGGTCTTCCGCAGCATTCCCATTGCGCTCTCGCAGATGCCCGGAGGGATGGTGCTGGCGCCGCTTTTCTTCCTGCTGCTCACGTTCGCCGCGCTGACGAGCGCGATTTCGCTGCTCGAAGTCGCCGCGTCGTACTTCATCGACGAGCGCGGCTGGTCGCGCACCAAGGCCACCCTCGCCACGGGCGGGTTGATCACCCTGCTCGGTCTGCCCTCGGCGATGAGCGGCGGATCGCGTCTCTTCGGCCAGGGGGTGACGGACCTGACGGCCCCAATCCTCAAACTCCTCGGCCGCGAAGCGGGAATGAACTGGTTCGACTTCTTCGACTATCTCGCGTCGAACTGGATGCTCCCGATCGGCGGGATGCTCATCGCGCTGTTTGTCGCCTGGCGCGTGGGAGGTGAAGCGCGAGAGCAGGCGTTCACGGCCGGCACCCGCTTCGGGCGGGTCTACTGGACGTGGGTCTTTCTCCTCCGCTTCATCGTCCCGGTTGGAGTCTTCGCGGTCTTCCTTCACGCCATCGGCGTCATCTGAGTCGCACGATCAACCGCGCGGGAGGCGAGCCGGTGCGCCGGTGCGCCCCCGCGCCCGGCATCACTTTGACGCTTCAAAGAGGGAAGCATCCGGACGCGCGAGGGGCACGCCGACGTGCGCCGCGCCTGGCGGCGTGAGTTGCCGGCCGCGGCGGGTGCGCGTCAGGTAGCCGCACTGGAGGAGATAGGGTTCGACGACCTCTTCGAGCGTGTCGGACTCTTCGCTCATGGTGGCGGCGATGGCCTCGACGCCCGCCGGTCCGCCGCCGAACGTCGTCCCCAGCACCTGGAGGTACTTGCGGTCGAGCGGATCGAGCCCGAGAGCATCGATCCCTTCGAGCGTGAGCGCTTCCTCGACGATGGCGGCCGTGACCAGCCCGCCGTTGTGGACCTGGGCGTAGTCGCGGATGCGGCGGAGGAGTCGATTGACGATGCGGGGCGTGCCGCGGCTTCGGCGGGCGGGCATCGCGAGCGTCTCCTCCGAGTCGCACTGCATTTCGAGGAGCCGCGCCGACCGCCGTGCGATCGTGTGCAGGTCCGGGTCGCTGTAGAACTCGAGGTGATGCGTCATGCCGAAGCGGCTGCGCAGGGGACCGGAAACGAGCCCGGCCCGCGTCGTGGCGCCGATGAGGCAGAAGGGCTCGATGCTCAGCGTGATCGAGCGGGCGTGCATCCCCGAATCGACGGAAACGTCAATCCGGAAGTCCTCCATCGCGGGGTAGATGTACTCCTCGACGGGCGCGGGCAGGCGGTGAATCTCATCGACGAAGAGGATGTCGCCGCGGCGGAGTTTGGTGAGCGGGCCGACGAGATCGCCGGCGCGGGTCAGCGCCGGGCCGGAGGTGATGTGCACCTGCCCGCCCATCTCGCGGCCGATGACGTGGGCGAGCGTTGTCTTTCCCAGCCCCGGCGGCCCGTGGAGGAGGATGTGTTCGAGCGGCTCGCCGCGCTGCCGCGCCGCCGCGATCGCGATCCGCAGGCGCTCCACGAGTTGCGGCTGGCCGATGTACTCGTCGAGCGTCGTCGGGCGCAGCGACCAGTTCTGCCGTTCCTCCTCCGGATCCAGTCGCTCGGCGGTGACGATGCGCTCGCGGGCCATCGCCAGCATGATACGCGGCCCGCCGCGCCCCCGATCGGCGCCGCCTCGGGTCCGCGACGGCGCGATGGACGCACGCAGACTCAGTAGATCGAGTCGGGGAAGTAGTAGTCCTTCGCGTTCTCGGGGGTGATGAGTTCGACGTCGATCATGAGGTGGCGCGGCATGAACTGGCTCACCTTCGCCCGGTTCCCGTCGCGGAGGTTCGAGACGCACAGGTGAATGCCCGTCGCGATCATCGAGGGCGGGTAGGTGATGTTGGCCGGGAACATCGGGTGTCCGTCCATGACCATCTTGACGACTTCCTTCATTCCCGCCCCGCCGAGCATCCACATCTCCTTCTCGCGCCCCGCCTCGCGGATCGCCTTGTAGGCTCCCAGCGCGATGTCGTCGTCCTGGGCCCAGACGGCGTCGATCTGCTTGTGCTTGACGAGGAAGGTCTGCATGACCTCCAGCCCCTTCTGGCGATTCCAGTGGGCGGGTTGGCGGCCGAGAATCTCGATGCCCGGATGCTGGTTGAACACCTCCAGCGCCGCCTCGACGCGGTCGGTGTTCACGGTGCAGGGGATGCCTTCGAGAATCACGATCTTCCCCTTGCCTCCGAGGCGCTGCACCATGTACTCCGCGCTCTTGCGGCCGAAGGCCTTGTTGTCCCCTTCGAGAAAGACGTCGGCGACCGGCTCGAGGAAGCCTCGATCGACGTTGACGAGGTAGATCCCCTTCTCATGCGCCTGCTTGGCGATCGGCGTGAGCGGCGCGCTCTCCGTGGCGAGAATAACCAGCCCGTCGATCCCCTTGACCATCATGCTCTCGATGTCGCTGATCTGCTTCTGCGGTGTGCCGGCCGTCGCGAGGGTGAAGTCCACCTCGGGGTAGAGGGCCTGGGCCTGCTTGGCCCACCACACCACTCCCGCCGTCCAGCCGTGATCCGCGGCGGGGATGGAGATGCCGATGCGCAGTTTCCGCGCGGAGGGCTGGTTGCTGGACGCTGCGACGCGCTCCTCCCCTGCCTCGGCGCTCCCTCGGGCACGAACCGCGGTCAGGCGGGTCTCGGCTGAAGGGGTGGGAGTCGGGGGCGACGCGGGTTCTTCCACGGCCCGCCAGGCCGGCAACGCGAAGAGGGCGAGCGTCAGAGCGGCGGCAACGAGGGAGAGATGACGGGATGAAACGCGGGTCATGGGATTCTCCTCCGAGGTTCGTGCGGGCAGTATACCGCCTCCCCTCGCGTGGCAAAGCGACCCCTGCGCGGCGGGGACGGCCGAGCCGAGCCGGCTCACTCGATGGATGGACCCGCCAGCCAGAAAGAGAGCAGGCCCGCAGCAGCATGCTGCGGGCCCGCCGAGGCGAACGGGGGGGGTTCACCTCATGGCTTCAATGTCGCCGGCTCGGTCGGATCGCCCGCATCAGGTGACCGGCCGGACCACCCACCCGACAAGGTGGTCAATTGGCAGAAGTCGCGCCGCGCGTGCAGATGGGCCGACTCTCGCATGACCATGCGCAAGACGCTTGCGTGGTCCGCAGAGATTTCCGGAAAAGTTCGGGAAAATGTTTGCCACCTGACGGCACGAGCGTCGTAAACTAGGGGCGTCCGGCGCGCCCGACGGCGCGCTCCGAATCTCACTTGATGACTCCCGGAGGGGGATGAGTCACCATGAATAACGCCATTGCAGAGACTTGTCCCGAAAATGCACCCAACGGCCAGGCGCTCTGGACGACCGTGGCGTCCGAGGTGCGAGCCATCGCCGAGGCCCTGATGCGAAGGGAGCGTCTCGATCACACGCTGCAGGCGACGGCGCTGGTCAACGAGGCGTATCTCCGCCTCGTCGGACGCGAGGCACTGCGGACCACGACCCGCACGGGGTTCCTCAAGATCGCCTCCCGCGCCATGCGCTGCGTGCTGGTGGACTACGCTCGCGCCCACAAGGCCGAAAAACGGGGCGGCGGGATGCGGAGAATCACTCTGGACTCCGCTTTGTATCTGGGACAACCCGACCTCGACCTCGCCGACCTCGATGAGGCGCTGCAGCGGCTCGAAGCCATCGACGCCGAGGCGGCGGCGGTCGTCGAATTGCGGTTCTTTGGCGGCCTGTCCATGGAAGAAGTGGCCGAGTCGCGAGGCACCTCCAAACGGACCGCGGAGAGCCACTGGACGTTTGCCCGCGCCTGGCTCCGCCGGGAACTGGAGGGGTAAGGTGCGTGGGGCGGACACCAGGGGGAAGGAGCCTGACGTGTCGCCCGAGCAGCGCTGGCGCCTCCATGAGATCTTCGAGACGGCCGTCTCCCTCGACGAGGACTCCTGCCGCCTTTACCTTGCGATGACGTGCGGCGGAGACGAGGCGCTGCGGGCCGAACTCGAATCCCTCCTGCGCAGCCACCGCAAGCCGGGGCCGTTCCTTGACGCCCCCGCCGTCATCCTCGTCAGCGATCAGAACGGCGCGACGGAGGAGCCGGAACTCATCGGCCGCCGCATCGGCCGCTATGAACTCACCCGGATCATCGCGCACGGCGGCATGGGGATCGTCTACGAAGCCATGCAGGACGATCCGCGGCGCGTGGTCGCCGTCAAGGTCATGCGGCGCGGCCTGACGGCCCGATCCTCGCTGCGGCGCTTCCGCGAAGAGGCCAAGATTCTCGCCCGGCTCCGCCATCCCAACATCGCCCAGATCTTCGACGCCGGCATGCACATCGAGGAGTCCGTTCGCGACGGGGGCGAGCCGATCCCCTACTTCGCGATGGAGTACGTCCGCGACGCGCGGCCCATCATTGAGTACGCCCGCACCATGCACCTCACGGTGCGCGAGCGCCTGGCGCTGTTCACCAAAGTCTGCGACGCCGTCCATCACGGCCATCAGCGCGGCATCATCCATCGCGACATCAAGCCCGCCAACATCCTCGTCGATGTCGCCGGCGAGCCGAGGATCATCGACTTCGGCGTGGCGCGATCGACGGACTCCGACGTCGCTCTCACCTCGCAGGCGACAGACCACAAGCAGATCGTCGGAACCGTCCAGTACATGAGCCCCGAACAGTGCGAGGGCGATCCCCAGGAACTCGACAGCCGCAGCGACGTTTATTCGCTCGGCGTGGTCCTCTACGAACTGCTCAGCGGCGTGCCGGCCGTCAACGTGGAGAACACGACCCTGATCCACGCCATGAAGAGGATCCGCGAGGAATCTCCCCCCCCGCTTTCCTCCTTCGATCGCGCCTTCCGAGGCGATCTTGAAACCATCGTGAACCGGGCGATGGAGAAGGACCGGACGGCGCGATACCAGTCGGCCGAAGCCCTGCGCTACGACATCGAGCGCCACCTCAGCGACGAGCCGATTTCGGCGCGCCCCCAGTCCGCCTGGGTCCGCGTCACGCGCTGGATGGGTCGGCACCCCGTCGTCACGACCGGCGCCGCGGCGGGCGGTGTCGCCTTTGTCATCCTCGCCACGACTCTCCTCGCCGTCGCCTATGGACTCTCCCGGCCCGCCCGCTTCTGGGTCTCGCCCGACCGGGACGTCGCCCACCTCGTCACCGCCTTCGGCCGCCCGCTCGCCACTTTCGGAGGAGAAGGCTCCAACCGCGACGCCGTCAAGGTCAGCCTGGTGGAGAGACCGCGCGACTTCGGCGGCGGCGAGGTCGCCCTCTTCTACGTGCGGTCGGGGCAACGATCAACAGAACAGCAACTGTGGGTGTGCAAGACCAACAACCTGAACCTGCCACTCTGGACAACCTCGCCGCAAACCCCGGACTCGATTCCCGATCTCCCGATCGACGTTCCCAGCGCCGCCCTGAATCGCAGTTTTGTCGTCACCGACTTCTGGACGGCGGATGTCTTTACGCAAAGCCCCGGCGAGGAGATCATCGTCATTCACGAGCAGAGCGGCGAATCTCCCCATGCCATCCGTGTTTACGACATGACGGGAGCCATCCTCTTTGAGTTCTGGCACTTCGGCCGAGTCTCCCAGATCTTCTGGTGGAAGGAGGCTGGACTGCTCGTCGGTGCCGGCGAGCGACAACTTCGGGAGGACGTGTCTCGATTCGGCTATGAGTGCCCACCCTGGCCCCGTGTGGTTTTCGCCGTTCGGCCCCGGCTGGGAGAGCGAGTCGGCTGGTTGAATGAGCCGCACTGGCCGTCGGAGTGGCGTCAGACCCCCGGGTCGGACGAGACGCTCGCCTGGTACCGCGTCTTCGAACCGGTGGAACTGGCTCAGTATTTCGGCGCCGATGCCATTCGCAAGGAGCCCCCGCTGATCGGTGGGGCTGCCCGTATTGCAGTCTCCTACTCATCACTGAGGTACGGCGGCTTCAGTTTTGTGATTGACGCCGATGCAAAGGTGGATCACTTTCACCCCACCGACGACTTCCAGCAGGTGCGCAGCGTGGTTTCGATTCCCGATCCGGAACTCAACGAGTGGCCGCCGCACAGGCCCTCGCAATGACCCTGGGCTTACAGCGCTCGCGAGCGCTGCAGGAGCACTGCCAGCAGGATCACCCCCGCCTTGACCAGCCCCTGCCAGTAGGCGGAGACCTCCGCGAGCAGGAGCATGTTGTCGATCATGCCGAGGATGAGCACGCCGCAGACCGTTCCCCAGATGCGACCTCGGCCGCCGCTGAGGCGCGTTCCGCCGATGACCACCGCCGCGATCGCGTCCAGTTCGAAGAGATTGCCCGTGTTCGAGGCGCCGACGCTGTTGAGGCGCGAGGCGAGAAGCAGCGCAGCGATCCCCGTGCACAGCCCGATGAGCGCATAGGCGATGATCCGCACCCGATCGACGCTGATCGCGCTGTAGCGGGCCGCCGTCTCGTTCGAGCCGACCGCGATGACGTAGCGCCCGAAGCGCGTGTGGCTGAGCGCGATCTGCGCCGCGATCGCGATGAGAAGGAACACGACGATGGGCCAGGTGATGTTCAACTCGACGAGGCGCTCGCCGGCCTGGTAGCCCGGCAGCGGGATGCCGTGCCGCGGGCTGCTCATCGCCTCGAAAAGGTTGAAACTGCTGGAGCGCACTTCGCCTCCGTCCGCGATGGCGAGGATGATGGAGCGGTAGCCGGCGAACCCGCCGAGCGTCACAATGAACGGCGCGATCCGCCCCTTGGTGATGAGCACGCCGTTGAGCAGGCCGAGCGCGATGCCGATCGGCGGCGCGACAGCACACGCGCACACCACTCCCAGCCCCTCACTCAGGTTCGCTCCGATAAGATACTTGATGGGCGGATACACCCCGACGGGCGTTTCCGTCAGTCCGATCACCTTGTTCATCGCCAGGATGGACAGCCCGCCGATCAGCGCCGCCATGCTCCCGACCGAGAGATCGATCCCGCCAGAGATGATCACGAACGTCATGCCGACGGCGATGATGCCGATGAAGGCGTTCTGATGGATGATGTTGCGGATGTTCTCCGGGTTGAGGAAGTGCTCGCGCGTGCCGGGAAAGAGGGCGCAGAAGGCCGCCAGGCCGACCAGCGCCATCAGCCCGCCCCACGTCTCGAAGAAGTCGGACCAGTGGAAGCGTGCGGCGGCCGGAGTGTTCGCCTTGTCCTGGATCACGCGACACGACTCTCCCGCAGGCCCGCGGCAAGGTGCATGATGTCGCCCTCCGTCGCCCGTTCGCCGGCCAGCGCTCCAACGATACGCCCCTGGCGCATCACGAGAATCCGGTGGCACAGGCCGAGCAGTTCGGGCATCTCCGAAGAAATGAGCAGGATCGCCCTTCCCTCGGCCGCGAGGGCGTGAATCAACTGGTAGATCTCCTGCTTGGCGCCGATGTCCACGCCGCGCGTCGGCTCGTCGAGAAGCAGGATCTCCGGCCGCGTGTCGAGCCACTTCGCCAGCGCCACCTTCTGCTGATTGCCTCCGCTCAGTGAAGCGACCCGCTGCCCGACGTGGCGCAGGCGCGTCCCCAGTCGGGCGGCATGCGACTGCGCCGCTTTGATCCGCGCCCGGCGGCGCAGCAGTATCCGCCCATACGCCCGCAGGTTCGCCAGCGTCGAGTTCTCGACGACGCTCAGATCGAGGTGCAGGCCGCGTTCCTTGCGATCTTCCGAAAGATACGCAAGGCCGCAGCGCACCGCGTCGAGGGGATGCCGCAGGCGCACCGGCGCGCCCTTGACGCTCACCGAGCCGCTGCGCCGGCGCCGCAGCCCGGCAATGGCCTCGGCGAATTCCGTCCGCCCCGAGCCGACCAGCCCCGCGAGGCCGACGATCTCCCCTCGGTGCAGGTCCAGCCCGGCCCCGCGCACAAAGCCCTCCACAAAGACGTTTCGGACTTCGAGCACCTTCTCCGACCGGTGCACGCCGCGCTTGGGATACAGATCGCCCAGGTCGCGCCCCACCATGAGTTTCGCCAGGTCGCTCTCGCTCGCCTCGCGCGGCTCAACCGTCTGCACGAACTTCCCGTCGCGCAGCACCGTGATCCGGTCGCAGAGTTTGCGCACCTCCGGCAGGATGTGGGAGATGTAGATGATCGTCACCCCCTGGAGGCGCAACTGGTTCATGACGCGAAAGAGCGCGACCGTCTCGCGCTCGCTGAGCACGGCCGTGGGTTCGTCCATGATCAGCAGCCGCGCCTCGCACGAGAGCGCCTTGGCGACCTCGACGAGTTGCGCTTCGGCGATCGAGAGGCGCTTGACGCGCGTGCGCGGCGGGATGCTGGAGCCGAGCTGGTTGAGCAGTTTCAGCGCGGCCGTCTCCGTCGCGCCGTGATCGACCAGCCCCGCCGTGGTCCGCTCCCGGCCGAGGAAGATGTTGTCGGCCACCGAAAGTTCACCGATGAGGTTGAGTTCCTGGTGAATCATCGCGATGCCGGCCCGCATGGCGTCGGCGGCGGTCCGCAGGTGCAGGGGGCGCCCGGCGAAGGTGATCGAGCCGGTCGTCGGCCGCTCGAGGCCGCTGAGCATCTTCATGAGCGTGCTCTTGCCCGCCCCGTTCTCGCCGATGATCCCGTGCACCTCGCCGCGGTTGATGGTGAGCGAGAGATGATCGACGGCGCGGACGGCGGGGTAGTCCTTGGTGAGGTCGGAGATGGTCAGCAATGGCTCGCGCAGCACGCCTGAAGATAGGCGTGCGGGAGGCGCGGGGCGGCGCGGCGCGCCCGACGCCAGAAGTGCGCCCGAAGCCCATGTTCAATGAACAGGGGCTTCGGGCGGGGTCGAGATTCAACTACCCCGTCACTCGATCCGCACGACGTTGCTCGTGGAGCAGGTAGTGAGGTCGAGCAGCTGGAGGTATCCGCCGCAGGCGTTGGGGCCGGCGTTGGCGTTAAGCGTGCGCGAGCCATCGGGGCCCGAGGGTCCCGTAAAGGCGATCTGTAGTTGCTGCGTTCCCAGCCCCAGGATTGCGCCGGCGCAGGGGAGATTGATAGGCACAGTGAAGGAGCCGGTGTTGCGGGCGAACAGGAGCACGGCTGTTCTGTCAGGGGTAGCGTTCGACCAACTCACGCCGATCGGACCTCCGGAAGGGCAGTTGGCTGCAACCATGAGCTGAAGCGAAGGTGATTCCCACTCATAGCGCAGCAAGTACGCGTCGAACTCACGGTATGCGGCATTGCGCCTCCCGATGAAATCTCGTGACCGGGTGCTTCCTACGACCAGGTACGTGTCCCTTTGCTGTCGAATCACCTGCGTAGCAAAGTCGATGTCCGATCCACCCAGATACACTGGAACGACGCCGACGACTGGGCTGACGCGCGCGATGTACGCGTCTCTCTCCCCTCCATAGAATTGCCGGTTTTTGGGATCGATGTCATCAGAAGTGGTATCGCCGCACACGACAAGGTTCTCCTTTTCATCGGTGGTGATGGCGAGAAGTTGTTCATCGTTCGAACCGCCTACATACATGCTCCATTCCACGCTTCCGCTAGAGTCAAGGCGGGCAACGAAACCATCTCTCCCACCCCGGTGCTCGTTGAGTTGCTCGGGCAGTGTCGGCGAATTGGAGTTGCCTCCAATGTATAGTTCATTCGGTCCGGCGAGATGCACTGCCCAACCAGAATCGTCGCCTGCTCCACCAAAGTAGACCATCCAGTCGAGCTGGCCGATTGGCGATAGACGAAGAGCAAACGCGTTCCGGCCATTGGCTGGCTGATTGATCGCGCCGCGAAAGTCATGAGAT
The DNA here is from genome assembly GCA_039794345.1 of Phycisphaerae bacterium. Lineage (GTDB taxonomy): Bacteria > Planctomycetota > Phycisphaerae > Phycisphaerales > UBA5793 > UBA5793. The sequence continues at coordinate 16,134 of JBDIVQ010000088.1, forward strand.
GCCGTCGCTCCGCAGACGTACGCATTCCCGGTCAAATCGAGCGCAACGTCATAAGCCGCCTCTGGATTGGAAGAACCGCCGAGATACAGCATCCATTGCAGCACGCCATGACGATCGACACGCAGGGCGAAGGCGTCCGTCTCCGCCATCCGGCTGTTCGTTCTGCCCACAAAATCAAACGAGTAGGTTTCCCCGACGATCCACGAGTTGCCTTGGGCGTCGAGAGCGAGCCCGTAACCATAGTCGTTGGCGCTTCCGCCGAGGTAGACCATCCAGTTCGGCGCACCATCCAAGTCAAGCGACAGGAGGAATGCATCACCGTTGCCATAGATGGAGTTCAATCTCGCCGGAAAGTCGGGGGAGCTCGTTGATCCCGCTATGTTGTATCCTCCCGCTCGAGTCTCAGCGATCGCGAGAGGATCTTCACCCACCGAGCCGCCGTAATACGACATCCACAGGAGCGAGCCTGCCGGATTCGTCTTGAAGACGAATGCATCCGCAATGCCCTGCAGATTGTTGCGCCTGCCGACGAAGTCGTTGGACTTTGTGTATCCGGTTACGACGATGTTGCCCATCGAATCGACTATGGCGTCGTTCGGCGTGTCGCCATGCGTTCCGCCATAATAATACATCCAACTGATCTCGGGATCCAAAACAAGTTGCCGCGTCGGATCGACCGGGCCGTCGAGGGCGAAGCGGTAGGTCGTCTCATCGACAAGTTCGAAGCGCGCGGGGATGGTGCTGCGGCTTGTGAGATCGCCCCCACCCCGGCCCTCCCCCGCAGAGCCTGGGGAGGGAGTGAAATCCGCATCCTCCTGCCACACCAGCGGGACGGAGTCGGTGAGTGTGCCGAAGGCGGTGGCGATTTCGAGATCGCCGGTTTCGTTCACGCACAACGAATCGATCCCGTCGTAGGCGATGCGAATCTGGTTCCAGTCGGCGCCCGGGGCGACGTAAAACTCATACTTGAGCACGCCGTCGTCGTTGCCGCAGATGTGCAGATCGACGCCGTCGTAGAGGTTCTCGTAGATGATCGCGGCGTATGAGGGAA
>JBDIVQ010000089.1:0-16865 GCA_039794345.1 Phycisphaerae bacterium
CTGCGGCATACACTACGCCCTGAACCCTGTGGGAGGATGGCCATGAAGGTGATTTGTGATCGGGCGGCTCTGGTCGAGGCCCTCAACATCGTGACGGCGGCGGTCGCGCTTCGCACCCCCAAGCCCGTCCTGACGTGCATCAAACTCACCGCCCGCGACGGGGCGCTGACCCTTGCCGCGACGGACCTCGAAGCCGCCCTGCAACTCTCCACCGAGAAAGTGGACATCAGCGCCGAGGGCGAGGCGCTCATCCCCGCCGACAAGTTCAGCCAGATCTGCCGCGAGTCGATCGACCCCACCCTCACGATCGACGTGAAGGAAGACGCGGTCAGCATCCGCGGGCAGGACTCGCGCTTCAAGGTCTTCGGGTATCCGGTGGGGGACTTTCCGCCCCTGCCCGACGTGGCGGACCTCGGCAAGGCCGACTTCACCATCGACGCCGGCCAACTCACCATGCTCGTCGAGCGCACGCGATTCGCCACAGCCCGCGAGAACTCGCGCTACGCGATCAACGGCGTGCTGATGAAGCGCAAGGCCAAGAAGGTCGAGTTTGTCGCGACGGACGGGCGGCGCCTGGCCGTGGCCCGCGGCACGGCGGGCAGCGTCGGGGAGAAGGGCGAGAGCCAGTGCATCATTCCCGCCAAGGCCCTCAACCACCTCCTCAAACTCACCGGCAATGCCGAGGACAACGTCGCCGTCTACATCACCGACAGCCAGGCGATCTTCATCGTCGGGCAGGACGGCCGCGAGGCGATGCTGGCGACGAACCTCGTCGAGGGGGCCTTCCCGCCCTACGAAGACGTGATCCCGAAGGATCTCGACAAGAAGGTGACGTTCGAACTCGAGACGCTCGCCTCGGCGGTGCGGCGGGCGGCGCTGCTCACCAACGAGGAGTCCAAGGGCGTGCGGCTGTCGTTCAAGGACGGCGCACTGACGATCTCCAGCCGGGCGCCGGAGATGGGCGAAGCAGAAATCAAGGTCGGCCTGAGCAAGTACGAAGGTGATGATGTGGAAGTGGGGTTCAATCCCTCCTTCATCACCGATGCGCTCAAGGTTGTGCACAGCGAGCAGATCATCTTCGAACTCAAAGGCCCGACGAAGCCGGGCATGATCCGCGCCGGCAACGACTTCACCTACGTCCTCATGCCGGTGAGCCTGAACTGAGCGCTGCGGCGAAGACGCAAGCGGGTTCGCGTGCGGTGCGCGCGAGGTGCGCAGTGTGGTGCCGCTGGGGCTCCATTTCGCCGCGTCCGCGGCCGGACCGCTCCGGAGCACTTCCACTTCAAGTGGAGCGGGGCGGCACTGAACGCTCGTCGCTCCGGACGAGAGTTCAGTGCGATCGGACGAGGACGCACGTCTTCGAGCTCCGCCTCGAGCCGTGGCGTTCGATGCCACCCCGCAGCGGTACCTCTGAGCGAGTAGCGTTCTAGACTTGACCGCCGGCCGCGCCGCGGCCAGACACCTCCGTCCAACCGCCCGAGAGAATCGAAAGGACTGTCCGCGTGTACCAGAGCATTGAGATCTCGCCGCGCGCCATCGGCAAGCCGGCCGCCTTCGTCTGCTTCTTCTTTGACGGCAAGGCGCTGCGGGAGTCGGACCGCGCCCTCGACAAGTCCGTCAAGGGGGCGCTGAGCGCCGCGCTGAAGCGGTGCGAGGTCAGCGGCAGCGCGGGTGAAACGCACGTCGTCGATGCCGGCAAGGCGCGGCATGTGCTCATCGGTCTGGGCGAGGCGAAGAAGATCGATGCGCGGACGATGCGCCAGGTCGGCGCGGCGACGGTGCGGGCGCTTGACCGCATCGGCGCAGCGACGGCGTCGCTGCGGGTGGCCGGCCTTGCTTCCGAGGCCCTGCCGGCCGAGCGGGGGGCGCAGGCGCTGGCGGAGGGCATCGGCCTGGCCGCGTTCGACTTCAGCGACTTCAAGGCGACGACGAAGAAGGAGAGCAAGGTCAAAACACTCAAGTGCGCCGCGGATGATTCGGCGCTCACCGCGGCGCTGCGCAAGGGTCTGGCGTTGGCAGACTCGACGAACTACGCGCGCCGCCTCGCCGCGACGCCGCCCAACGTCGCCACCACGACCTATGTCGCTTTGCAGGCGCAGAAACTCGCGCGAGCCTCGAAAGGGCGCATCAAGTGCCGCGTCATCAAGGGCGCCGCGCTGGAGCGCGAGAAGCTCGTCGGCCTGCTCAACGTCGGCAAGGCGAGCGAAAACCCGCCCTGCCTCATTGAACTGACCTACTCGCCGCGCGGGGCCCGCAAGACGGTCCTGCTCGTCGGCAAGACGATCTGCTACGACACGGGCGGCCTCTCGCTGAAGATCAACAACGGCATGAAGGGGATGAAGTACGACAAGAACGGGGGGATGGCGGTGCTCGGCGCCATGCACGCCATCGCCAACGTGATCCGCCCCTCGTGCAGGGTCGTCGCCCTGCTGCCCGCGGCGGAGAACAGCATCAGCGATGAAGCATACCGGCCTGATGACATCATCACCTATCTCAACGGCGTGAGCGTCGAGGTGACGAACACCGATGCCGAGGGGCGGCTGGTGCTCGCCGATGCGCTCGCGTGGGGCTGCAAGAAGCTCAAGCCCGATGCGATCATCGACCTCGCCACGCTCACCGGCGGTGTCGTCGTGGCGCTGGGCAGCGCCTGCGCGGGGCTCTTCTGCAACGACGACAAGTTGCGCGCCCGCATCGAGTGCGCGGCCGAGGCCGCGGGCGACCGCGTCTGGCGTCTGCCGCTCTGGGAAGACTACCGCGAGATGATGAAGAGCAAGCACGCGGACATCTGGAACAGCGCGCCGGTGCGGCACGCGCATCCGATCCAGGGGGCGGCGTTCCTGAGTTACTTCGTCGATGAGAAGATGCCGTGGGCGCACATCGACATCGCCGGCACGAGCAACATCGACTCCGACCAGTCGCCGTTCGTGGCCGGGCCGACGGGCTTCGGCGTGCGGCTGCTCGCGTCGGTGCTGGAGAACTGGGAGTGAGTCGTGCCGTTTGGTGACGACGATTTCGATCCCGAGGAGGAAGGGCCGAGCGAGGCGGACATCGCCCGCTTCAGCGACAGCACCTTTCGCTGCCGCGAGTGCGGAGCGATGCTCTACGCGGGGGTGGATCTGTGCAGCCGGTGCGGGGCGGTGCAGTTCCATGAGAGGGAAGCAGGCGGCCTTCGCAATCCGCTGCTCCGGCATCCGTGGGTGCTGCTGGGGGTGGTCATCGTGACGCTCATCGCCTTTGTGCTCATCGTGCTCTGAAGCGGGGTCGGCGATACAGCCTTCCTGGTTCAAACCTGTTGCTGCGGAGTGGCATCGATCGCCGCCGCTCTGGGTGGAGATCGATGGCGAGCGGGCCGGCGCTCCCGTTGCATCCCGACGGGGCGGTGTCGTGGTCTGGAGGGCGGGTTTGCGGCCCGAAGGCCGCGCACCGGCACGATCGACGCACAAGCGGGTCGGACCGTCCGTGGTGCGCCCGCGTGACCTTCGCTCCCAGAGCGCCGCTCAGACCACGGCACCCTGCAAGCCTGAAGTGAAACTGACCTAATCGATCCGCCCTATTCGGGTCTGCTGGGGCGACCTCCGCCGACCTCGCCTGCCCTGTGGCGCATAGCCTTGTGGGGGTGGATTACTATCGGAGTGAAGTCATGAACGCCATCAGACCTGTCCTGGGCCTTGGAGCGCTGGCTGCGGCGGTCCTCCTGGCCGCGGGCTGCGACCGCAGCGAATCCGCTTCATCGGACGCGACCGCCAAGTCGCCGGAGTTCCAAAGCGCAGCGGGCGAAGTTCCGGAGTGCTGCGCGCCGCCGGAGACGATCATCCGCCGAACGCCCGCGGAAGCGACGACGGAGGCGGCGGATCCGGTCCCCGCAGCGAACGAGACGCTTTTCGCGGAAAACCCCCCGGACCTCATCGCGAAGGTCGGCTCAATTCAGACGTCGCCCGATCCATCCATTGACGGAACGATCATCGGCCGCAAGGTGAACTTCGACCTGGAGTTCACGGATGAGGATGGGCGGAAGGTCAACCTGGCGAAGGACTACGCGGGGCGGACGCTGGTGATCTCGACGATCTTCACCTCCTGTCCGACGCCGACGGCCTGTCCGCGCATCACGGCCGATTTCGCCGAGATGGCGCGGAACCTGCCGTCCGAGTACGCGGACAAGGTCCGGTTCCTGCTCATCAGTTTTGACCCTCTTAATGACACGCCCGAGGTGCTGCGCGCCTTCGGCCGCACGCACGGGGTGGACTTTGACCGGGTGGACCTGCTCGTTTCGGACGTGGAGACGATCAAGCGTCTGATGGTGCGGGAACTGGAGATTCCGATCTCGATCGACGTGGCGAATGACTCCTTCGCGAACCATGCGCTGATGGCGCACGTCGTGAACGGGGATGGTTATGTGGTCGTGGAGCGGACGGCGTCGAGCAGCGCGAAGATCAGCATGCTGCTGGATGAGGCGTTGCGGGCGGCCGCGATGCCCTTCACCCCACCCGATAACGGGCCGTAGGCCGTGGTGATGCGGGTGGTGCGGGTGGTGCGGTTTCGCGGAGGTGGGGTGGCTGCTCCGCCGGCCGGATGCTAAACCAGACAAACTCTGCCGCCGATGAACGCCGAGGAGTACCGGCGTCGGGCGACGGCTGCGCGGTGAGACTGCGCCTGGCGGTCCCCGGCGCGGCGCGCGCCGGATGGAGGCGGCAGGACGATGGCCCTTGGGTTCTTCAAATCGAGCATCGCGCCGGTGGCGATCGACTTCGGCTATGCGGAGTTGAAGTTGCTTCAGGTGCAGCCGGGCGAGCCGGCGACGCTCGTCGCGGCGGCGCGTGAAGTGATTCCCGAGGCCGCCCGCAACGATCCCGCCGCCCGCCAGAGTCTTCTCGCCGAGCGCCTGCCCCGCCTGATCCGCGACGGCGGATTCAAGGGCAAGACGGCGATCTGCTCGATCCCGGCGTGGCAGACCTTCGTGCAGCACATGCAGGTCCGCGCCGGCGAGGGGCCCGACGGCGTGTCGAATCAACTCAAGAACCAGCTCCAGGCCGTCATCGCCTGCGATCCCAACAACGTCGTGGTGCGCCACGTCGAGGTCGGCGAAGTCTTCCGCGAGAACCAGTCGATGCTCGAGGTGATCTGCTTCGCCGTGGCGCGCGACGTGGTGATGCGCCAGATCGAACTGCTCAACCGCTGCCGCATGGAGATCGGCGGGTTTCACGCCGAACCGATCGCCGTCGTCAAGGCCTTTCAGCACCTGTACCGGCGAGAGGGCGATGAGAAGACGACGACGCTCTACGTCGATCTCGGGGCGAGTTGCACCAAAGCGATGATCGCGCATGGTCGGGAGATCCGCTTTGCCAAGTCGATCCCGGTGGGCGGGCGGCACTTCGACCAGCGGATCGCGGAAGTGCTCAACTGCGACGCCGCGACGGCGCGGGCCCAGCGCCAGGCGGAGATTCGCGGCGGCGTCGTAGAAGCGGCGCAGAACATGGTTCGGGTCGGCGCCGGCGCCGCGTCGGCTCCCGCGCCGCGCGGGGCCGTGCTCGCGGGCACGATTCACGACCGCCGGGCGGGGAGCGTGCCCGGGGAGTTCGCCCCGGTCGGCGGTGGAGCGTCGGCGCCGGAGTCGTCCGAGGGCGACGAGGGGCGGGCGTCGGACGTGAGGCAGGCGATGCAGCCGCTCGTCGAGCAGCTCATCGACGAACTGCAGTTGTGCGAGCGGTACCACCACCGCCTGTTCGCGGACCGGCCGCTTGACCGGCTCGTGTTCGTGGGCGGAGAGAGCATGGACCGCGCGTTGTGCTGCGCCGTCGCGGAGGCGATGGGAGTGGTGACCTATCAGGGCAATCCGTTCGGCCGGTTGCGCCGCACGGGCGAGGAGCGCTTCGTCGGATTCGACGGCTCGCACGCGGAGACGGGCTGGTCCGTCGCGCTGGGGCTGTGCGCGTGCGAGGGGGGCGGCTGAGTGGCCGCCGAAGATCGCGGATGAATGCATGAACGAGGATTGGAGTGACTATGCCGCATGCCAGTTTCCTTCCCGAGGACTACGTCGCGCAGCGCGCGGAGCGGCGCACGAGCCTGCTGAGCCTGACGCTCTTCATCGTGGTGATGACGGCGGTGGTCGGCGCGTTTCTCGTGACGAACCGCCAGTGGTCGCTGGTGAAGATCGAGCAGCAGGAGATCAACGTCCAGTACACCGAGGCGGCCAAGCGCATCGGCGAACTCGAGGCGCTCGAGCGTCAGAAGCAGCAACTGGTGGAGCGGGCGGAGGTGGCGGCGGCGCTCGTTGAGCGCGTGCCGCGCTCGATCCTGCTGGCGGAGCTCATCAACCGGATGCCCGACGCCGTGAGCCTCCAGGAGTTCGACCTCAAGTCGGAGCGCGAGAAGATCAAGCGCGTGGCGCCGGCGACGGCGAAGGTGAAGTCGATCACGACGGCGCCGAAGCCCGGCCGCACGCCGACGAAGGCGGACGAGGCCGAAGAACGCAAGGTCGAGGTGCCCAACTACCAGGTGGCGATCGAGATGGAGGGGTACGCGCCTTCAAACCAGCACGTGGCCGAGTACCTCACCAACCTCGGCGCCTGCGCCCTGCTCCGGGAGGTCGAACTTCGCTTCTCGAAGGAAACGAAGGTGGCGGACCAGTCGGTGCGGGTGTTCCGCATCCGTGCGCTCATCGACCCGAAGGCGGACGCGAAGCAGTTTGAGCCGCTCAAACTCCGCCGGTCGCTGCGGGACCCGATGGACAACACGCTGGAGTTCGAGCAGTTCGACCGCAGTCTGATCGAAGTGGACCTCGAAGGCGATGAGCCTCCGCAGAACGGGGGGAAGTGATCATGCGATTCGGAGTGCGCGAAGTGCTGTTCATCCTGGTGCTGCTGGCGGTTCCGGTGGCGGCGTTCTGGTTCGTCTTCAAGCCGCGCAACGAGGACATCGCCGCCGCACAGGCGGAAATCGCCGCCAAACGCCAGACCCTCGAACGCCTCAACGAGGCGTCGATGAAGATCAAGAACCTCGGCGAGGCGATCGAGCGCGGACAGGAGGCGATCGAGGTGATTGAGGCGAAACTCCCCGCGGAGCAGAGCGTGGACGAGGTGCTGCGCCAGGCGTCGGAGATCGCCAACCGCCACAACCTGCGCATCAAGTCCGTTACGCCGGAGAAGAAGGTTCCGGCCTCGCAGTACATGGAACTGCCCATCAAGTGGGAACTGAGCGGCAACTTCGACGGGTTCTACGAGTTCCTCCTCAACCTCGAACAGTTGCCCCGACTCACGCAGATCCGCAACCTGAACATCAAGCGGACGGAGCAGGACGAGGGGGAGATGACGGCGACGTTCACGCTGAGCATCTACTTCCAGCCGCGCACCGCGCCGACCACGCTCGTGGAGGTCTCGCCATGACGATGGAGCACTTCAATCCGCAGGCCGGACACATCCCCGACGCCGCAGGCGTCGAGGGATCGGAGGGCGGACCGCTCGAACACATTGACCTCGTCGGGACGGGTTCGTCCAGGCGGCGCGTCAACGACGCGACGATCGTCCTCGTCGGGACGCTCGTCGTCGGCGCGGGCATCCTCGGCGGCATGCGCTGGCTCGGCACCAAATCGGGCAGCCTCGGCGTGGACCAGGCGATTGAGAAGACGGTCAACGAGTTCCTCGGCCGGACGACCAAGAGTCCCGCCGGCGGCGTCGCCTCCGGCGCGGCCGCGGACTCCGACGCGATGCTCGCCTCCCTGACCGACGACCGCACCGAGGCGCAGGTGCCGCTCGAGCAGGTGAAGAAGAATCCGTTCGTGCTGCGCCTGGCGCGCCAGGCGACGGCGTCGGGCGAGGAGGCGCCGATCATCGACTCCTCGGCGCAGCGCGAAGCCGAGCGCCTCCGGCAACTCCAGGCCTCCTACGAGCGCGACGTCAAGCGCATGCGGCTGAGTTCCATCATGGGCCAGGAGGGCAAGCGCGTCGCGGTGCTTGACAACCTCGTGGTGCAGGTCGGAGACGTCGTGAAGGACGTCTTCACCGTCCGGGAGATTACGGCGTTCGAGGTCGTACTCGTTTCCGAGGGTCTGGAGTTCCGCAAGAGCCTCAAGGACTGACGCCCCGCGCGCCTGAGCAGCGACTCATGGGAAGATTCGATCTCGACAGCCTGCTGAGCGAACTGGGAGTGAAGCGCCCCGGCGAGCACGCTGCGCCCGCCACGGAGGCGGAGCCGCCTCCCCTCGCCGACGCCGCCGCCGACCGACCGACCGGGGGCGGGGAGGCGCCGCCTCCCGCTGCGCCCCCCGGGAGCGGAAAGAAGCCCGCGGCGCCGCGGCGCATCGAGGTGCCGGAAGCGCTTGCCGATCCGCCGGGCCTGCGTCCCGACGATGCGCTCGGGCTGCTCTGGGGTCCGCCGGACGGGGGCCGCCCGAGGGAGACGCGCGGGCGCGAACTGGGGGCGGAACTGCACGCCGCCGGCATCATCGCCGCCGATCAGTTGAGCAGCCTGCGGACCGTGCTGCGGCAAAGCCCGGGGCGCACCGAGCGCGAAGTCCTCGTCGAGATGGGCGTGGCCGAGGAGCAGATTCAGGAAGCGGTGGCGCGGCTGCACGGACTGCCCTTCGAGCGAGTCAGCCCCGACGACGGGTATCACGCTTCCTACTTCGAGCGGCTCGGCGCGGAGTTCTGCACGCGGCACCGCGTTCTGCCGCTGCGCAAGGACGGGCCGCGGCTCATCCTCGGCACGGTCGAACCTGACGACGTGTTCGTGGTGGATGAAGTCCGCCGCGTCCTCGGGGTCTCGGCGATCCGGCAGGTCCTCGTGACGCAGGCCGACATCAATCTCGTGATCGAGGTGCAGTCGCAGGGCGAGGAGCAGGATCTCGCCGTCAACGACATCCTCGCGGACATCGACGAAGGCGACGTGGAGGTCGTCGAGAGGGACGAGGAAGAGGCTGACTTCGCCAAGCAGGCGGGCGAGTCGCCGGTCATCCGCTACGTCAACTTCATCATCCAGACGGCGCTCAAGGAAGGCGCGTCGGACATCCACATCGAGCCGGCGGAGAAGAAGCTCAAGGTTCGCTTCCGCATCGACGGCATTCTCTTTGACATGATGAACCCGCCGTACAAAATGCACGCGGCGATCATCTCGCGCCTCAAGATCATGGCGAACCTGGACATTTCGGAGCGCCGCCTCCCGCAGGACGGGCGCATCCGGGCCGTCGTCGGCGGGCGCAAGCTCGACCTGCGCGTCTCCACGCTGCCGACGGTGACGGGGGAGAAGTGCGTGCTGCGCATCCTCGATGCGCGCTCCATCGCCGTGGGCCTTGAGCAACTGGGCTTCGACGAGGAGACGCTGCACATCTGGCGGCGGCAGATCAAGCAGCCGCATGGGATCATCCTCGTCACGGGCCCGACGGGGTCGGGCAAGACGACGACGCTCTATTCCTCGCTGCGCGAGATGGACACGAAGCGGCTGAACGTCTCGACGACGGAAGACCCCGTCGAATACCACCTCGACGGAATCACGCAGGTGCAGATTCACGACAAGATCGGCATGTCCTTCGCCGCGGCGCTGCGGAGCCTGCTGCGCCAGGATCCGGACGTGGTGATGGTGGGCGAAATCCGCGACGCGGAAACGGCCCGCATCGCGATCCAGGCCTCGCTCACCGGCCACCTCGTGCTCAGCACGCTGCACACGAACGACGCGCCCAGTTCGGTGACGCGCATGATCAACATCGGCGTCGAGCCGTTCCTCATCGGCGCCGCCCTCAACGCCGTGCTCGCGCAGCGCCTCGTCCGCCGCATCTGCTCAAACTGCAAGGCCGCAGAGACCCTCAGCGAAGAGGTGCGCGAGTTCCTCATGACGCAGGGGTTCAACGCGGAGTCCGTCAGCAAGGGCAAGGGGTGCGACCGCTGCCGGCAGACGGGCTACGGCGGCCGGCTGGGCATCTACGAACTCCTCGTCCTCGACGACGTGACGCGCGACGCCATCGCCCGCAGCCCCTCGGTCACCGAGTTTCGCCGCATGTGCGTCGAGCGCGGGATGGTTACGCTGCGCCAGGACGGGCTGGCCAAGGTCATTCGCGGGCTCACCACCGTTGAGGAAGTGCTGCGCGTAACGGAAGCCACGATCTGAGAGGCGCCGCCCGCGGATGCGGCTGGTCCGGAAAGTCCGGTCGCCGCGCGCGGGGGAAACAGGGAGCAATGCGGGGGGTATGGGTTATCCGGGGACCTGAAACGGCCGATGTAGCGGGCAGCACCGACCGACCTTCCCTCGGGAACATGCGCTCAGGGTGGAGGGACCGGAGGGGCACGGCTGATCCGATTCCCGGAGGGGTGAGCACCGATGGACTTCAACACGATTCTCAAGACCGCGGCCGAACACAACGCCTCGGACATCCACATCGTCGCCGGGCACCCGCCGCTGATGCGCGTGCACACGATCGTGACGCCGATGGATTATCCGGTCATTACTCCGGAGTCGTCGCAGCGGATTCTCGAGCAGGTGGCGCCGCCCAACGCGCTCGAGACGTTCAAGAAGCAGAGCGACTCGGACTTTTCCTACGAAATTCCCGGGGTGGGTCGCTACCGCGTGAACGCGCACATGCAGCGCAAGAGCGTGGCGATGGCCTTCCGCGCCATCAAGAGCAAGGTGCCCCCGCTGGAGACGCTCAACCTCCCGGACGTGATCGGCCGCCTGACCTACCTGCCGCGCGGCCTGGTGCTCGTCACCGGGGACACGGGCTCGGGCAAGTCCACCACCCTCGCCGCGATGATCCAGGCGATGAATGAGCGCTACCGCAAGCACATCATCACGCTCGAGGATCCGATCGAGTACGCCTTCGAGTCGAACAAGAGCGTGATCGAGCAGCGGGAACTCGGGGCGGACATGCCGAGTTTCGCCTCGGGCCTCAAGCACATCCTCCGTCAGGACCCGGACATCATCCTCGTCGGCGAAATGCGCGACCTCGAGACGACGGCGCTGGCGATCACGGCGGCGGAAACCGGCCACCTCGTGCTGAGCACGCTGCACACCGTCAACGCGTCGCAGACCGTCGAACGTATCGTGGACATGTACCCGGCAGACCAGCAGAACCAGATCCGCTCGATGCTGGCGAACACGCTCCAGGCGGTCGTGTCGCAGACCCTCTTCAGCCGCATCGACCAGCAGGGCATGGTGCCCGGCGTGGAGATCATGCTCTGCACGCCCGCGGTGCGCAACATCATCCGCGAGAACCGCTCGTTTGAGATTCCCAACGTCATCGAGACGAACCGGAACCTCGGCATGGTGAGCCTCGACACGTCGATCGGCGAGTTGTACTTCAACGGCATGATCAGCCGAGAGGACGCGATCGCGCAGGCGGCGTATCCCGACAAACTGGAGCGGGCGCTGGCGGCGTAGGGGACCGGGAAAGCGGATCGGAGGCGGGGCGTGATCCGCGTGCGACTTCGCGTGTTTCATCGAGGCGATTGAGGAGTCGGGCATGGCGCTGTATCGATACCAGGCGAAGGGAGGCAACGGCGAGGTGCGCTCCGGCACTCTCGCGGCCGACAGCGCGATGATGGCGGCGGCGATCCTGCGCAACCAGGGGCAGCGCGTCGTCAGCCTCTCGCCCATCGAGTCGGCCCAGGTCAAGAGCCTCAGCAGCACGCTCAAGAGCCTCAACTACAGCAGCGGCCCCAGCCAGCGCGACGTTCTCGACTTCACCACCCAGATGGCGGTGATGATCCGCGCCGGCATCTCGATCCGCGCCGCCCTCGAAGGCATCGCCGACCAGGTTCAGAATCCCAAGTGGCGCGAAGTGCTCCGAAACGTGCGGCAGGACGTCGAGGGCGGACGGCAGTTTTCCGAGGCCATCGCCAAGTATCCCAAACTCTTCAGCCCGCTCTACGTCAACATGGTCCGCGCCTCGGAAATGTCCGGCTCCTTCGCCAAGATGCTCGACCGCATCGCGGCGTACATGAGCCAGCAACTCGAAACGCGCAAGATGGTCATCGGCGCGATGATCTATCCCGGGATCATCGGCACCATGGCCGTCGCCGTCACGGTCTTCCTGCTCACCTTCGTCCTGCCGCGCTTCGCCGTGGTCTTCAAGGGCAAGGAGGAGCATCTGCCCAAGCCGACGATCTTCCTCATGGCGATCTCGGCCTTCATGGTGCAGTACTGGTACATTCTCGTGATGGCCGCCTTCGCCCTCGGCGTCGGCCTCTTCGTCTTCACGAGAACGCGCGTCGGACGCCTGACGATCGATCGTCTCAAACTCCGCGTCCCCCTCTTCAAGCGCATGTTCCGGGCGCTGTACATCAACCGCAGCCTGCACACGATGGGCGAACTGCTCAGCGCCGGCGTGCCCATGCTCGACTCGCTCGCGATCACCGGCGACATCTCGGGCAACTCGGTGTACAAGCAGATGTGGCGGCAGGTCTACGCCTCGGTGAAGCAGGGCAAGAAACTCGTCCAGCCGCTCCAGAAGTCCGTCCTCCTGCCCCGCTCCGTGGTGCAGATGATCGCGGCGGGCGAGGAGTCCGGCAAGTTGTCGGACGTTCTCCAGGAGATCGCGTCCTATTACTCCAAGGTCCTGCGCGACGCGATAAAGACGGTGACGAGTATGATTGAACCGATCATGATCATTGTGATGGGTTCCGTCGTCGGGTTCATCGCGATGGCGATCATCCTGCCAATCTTCAAGATGTCCTCGCTCGTTAAATAGGGAAGGGTGGAGGGGTTCCAAGCCCTCTGAACCGGGCCTGGATCCCCGGGAACGAGGAAGGTACGCACCATGCGCGACCCGCAGGACATGCTCTCCACCCCGAAGGCCCCGCGCGCCGTCCAGGCCCCGCGCCGCGGCTTCACCCTCCTCGAAACCGCCCTGGCGATCATCATCGTCGGCAGCGGCGTCCTCGCCATCCTCTACGCCCAGATGGCCTTCCACCGCCAGAACGACTGGTCCACGCACACCTCGACGGCCACGTTCCTCGCCAACGAAATCCGCGAGATGACCGTGCGCCTCACCCCGCACGACCCGATCACCGGCAGCGTCTACTGGGGGCCGGAGCCCAACGAACTCACCCTTGCCGACTTCGATGACCTTGACGATTTCGACGGCGTCGAGGGACTCGGCACCGTCTTCAGCGAGGCCGAGGGAACCGGACCGGTGAACGCGCAGCGCCTCATCGTCCCCGACATGCCCGGCTGGTCTCAGGTGGTGCGCGTCGGAAAGGTGCCCAAGAACAACATCAGCGGGCCGGAGGATCCCAACCTCGCTTCCGGCCTGTACGTGCTTCGCGTCGAAGTCACCGTCTTCTATCAGGGGGCAAGCGATCCTGAACCGAGCGAAGTCACGAAGATCGCATGGATCAACGAGGAGTGAGTGAGCGACCGGGCGGCCCCGCCGGGTCGTGAGCAACGCCGTGAAGTGACGAGCGGGCCGGATGGTGAAACGGAGCGGGCATGAACGGGCGAATTCAGCCAGGAATGCAGAGGACGCGCGGTGGATGGGGCGCCGCGCCGCGCCGGAACGGCGCGAGCGCGCCTCCGCGGCGCCTCGGCGGACGATCTCGCGGCCGCAGCGCGCGGCGGCGTGGTGTGGCGTCGGTGCTCTCGATGATGTTCCTGGTCATCTTCGGGTCGCTGGCCGCCGTCATGGCCGTCGTCGCACAGGGCAACGTCCGCACGGCCCACTCGCACCTGCAGGTGAACCGGGCGATGAGCGCGGCGGAGACGGGACTGAGTTTCGCCGCCCGCCGCCTCACCGGCGCCGCGCAGCGATTCGTCGTCGAGAAGGGCCTCGTGACCGACGAGTTCGGCGAGAAGTTGTGGAACGGGACCTGGGAAAGCGGCGACGGCGCCGTCACCATCCTCGAACCGGACTTCGTGGAGTCCCCCCCCGCGACGAGCCTGGCGACGGCCCTGCTCAACGCCCACGCCGCCGACGAGCACAACCTTATTCTCGAACCGCCCGATGAACTCCTCCCCGCCATCGACGAGTTCGGCAAACTCGTGGTGCGCCCCATCGCCGTCACCACCGAGGAGAACGCGGCGACGTTCAAACTCTCCTACGAGCCCCTCGCCGACGGCCGATTCGTCCGCGTCACCAGCGTCGGGCGCGACGGCGAACTGACGCGCACCCTCCAGATGGACTTCCAGATCGTCAAGCGACTCGACGCCGCCATCATCTCGCCCAACCGCGTCATGATCGGCAAGAACGTGCATATCGACGGGCCCGTCGGCACGCGCTTCGGCGAAGATATGATCGACCTCGAAGATCCGCTCGGCCATCCCATCGTCATGAAGTCCGACTTCCGCCACCTCGACGCGGAACTGGATGCGCGCATCGAGGCGCTCATCACCTCCATCGGCGAGTTTGACGTCAACGGGGACAACCGCCTCCGCCCCGGCCACCCGACCGAGTCGGACGGTCTGACCGAGCCCTTCATGATCGACGCCAACGACGACGGCTTCGTGGACGACTACGACCTCTGGCTCGACTTCTACGACCAGAACGAAGACGGCTGGGTCGTCTACAACCAGGATCTCGCCTACGGCGCCGGCCGCGGCACGCTCAACGTCGAATTCGCCGGCATCGACGACCAACTCGCCGAGATGATCGACACCCTCACCCCCGACCGCAACGGCGACGGCGTCGTGGACCTCGCCGACACGGCCCTGGGCTACCTCGACGGCGTCATCGACAACCTCGACGCCTACAGCAAGGTCCGCGGCAACCTCCTCTTCAAGGCCAGCAAGGAGAACTGGGAGGCCTCGAAGGAAGGCCGGCCCTGGCAGGACTTCGTCAACGGCCCCATCCACGCCGAGATCGAGTATGCCTCCTCCGAGTTCGAGGTGCCCGACACCCGCCTCTACGACCTGAGCATCACCGACTTCACCAACGCGCAGAACGCGCTCAAGGCCGTCACCGTGGACAGCGCTTCCTTCGAGGATCAACTCGAATCGCAGCTCGGCGGCGACCCTAACTCGCACGTCTGGTCCGACCACCCGACGGAGCCCGACTACCTCCGCCCCGACCTGGGCGTGTGGGAGCAGATGCCCCTCGGCTCGCCGGGCTTCTACGACTGGTACCGCCGGCCCATCTACAAGAACATGACCTTCGTCAACGTCGCGATTCCCGAGGGGATCAACGGCCTGTTCATCAACTGCATCTTCATCGGCGGCGTCTACGTCAAGACCTACGCCAACAACGACCACGTCAACTGGAACTTTCTGGGCATCAAGGAACTCGTCGGCACCGAGTATGTGGACAAGTACGACTACGAGTCCTGGGAGCCGGTCCTCGAAATCAACGGCAACCCCGTCTACGACACCAAGCCCTACTCCAACAACATCCGCTTCGACTCCTGTACCTTCATCGGGTCCATCGTCTCCGACCCCGCCGATGAACTGACCCACGTGCGCAACAAACTTCAGTTCACCGGCAATACGCGCTTCACGCTCGATCCGGCCGAGATCGAAAACAGCAACCTCGAGCCGCTCGAGAAGGAGGCGGCGCGGGAGAGTTTCAACAACAGTTATGACCAGTTGCGGCGCAGTTCGCTCCTGGCGCCGAACTTCTCCGTTGACGTGGGCAACTTCGAGAACGCCGAGGAGGAGGTCTCGATGCAGGGGACGATCGTCGCCGGCGTGCTCGACGTGCGCGGCCGGGCCGAGATCATCGGCGCGCTGCTCATGACCTTCAAGCCGGTCATCGGGCAGGGGCCGCTCTTCTACGGCGGCCTCGCCTCCGCCTTCAACACCACCCTGGGCTACTTCAGCGTTGACGAGGGCGACGGCGAAGGCATGGACCCCGATCCCGAAGTCGGCTTCGGCAACATCTACCTCAAGTACGACCCCGACATCCCCATGCCCGACGGCATCAACGCGCCGATCAAGGCCGTGCCCGTGAAGGGAACCTACGTCGAAGGAGTCTCGCCATGATCGCGCTTCGCCGCCGATCGCGCGCCCGGCGCCGCGGCTTCAGCATCATCGAGATGATCCTGGCCATCTCGATCACCTCGCTCCTGCTCACCTCGCTGCTTGCGGCCCTGGGCGCCTCCTTCCGCGCCTACCAGGCCACGACCGAGTCCGCCTCGCGCCACACCATCGCCCGACTCACCATGCACCGCCTCCTGGCGATGATCCGCACCGGAACGCAGTTCGGCCCCTACCCCGACAACGTCATCACCGACCCCATCATCCAGTCCGACTACCTCGAGTTCGTCGCCGCCGACGGCACCTTCGTGCGCGTCGAGTATCGC
Organism: Phycisphaerae bacterium; assembly: GCA_039794345.1. GTDB lineage: Bacteria > Planctomycetota > Phycisphaerae > Phycisphaerales > UBA5793 > UBA5793. The sequence continues at coordinate 16,209 of JBDIVQ010000089.1, forward strand.
GACCTCGACGAGTCGCTCTACGTCATCGTCGATCCGACCGGCGAGCCGCAGGAGGAACTGCTCCTCACCGGCGTCGCGCCTATCTTCGACGAGCAGAACGAGCGCATCCCGCCCTTCACGCTGCACTACACGCGCGGCCCGCTGCTCTACCGCGCGACGATCGACCTGCTCATTGTCGAAGACAACGAGATCAATCTGACCGTCGAAGGCTCCGACGTCCCACCCCTGCGCATGGTCGCTTCGACCATGCCTCGCAACAACCTCTGACGCACGCGGTCGGCTGCGCTTCACCAGGGTGCCACTTCACGCTCGCGGCTCCGGGCGAGAGTGCAATGCGAAGGGCAACGGCGATCGATCGCGCCTGCACCCGCGACATCGAACTCCGCCCCGGGCGGCGGCGTTCGATGCCACCCTTCAGCCATACGTCCGAGTGGATGCACCAGGGTGCCACTTCACGCTCGCGGCTCCGGGCGAGAGTGCAGTGCGAAGGGCAACGGCGATCGATCGCGCCTGCACCCTCGACATCGAACTCCGCCCCGGGCGGCGGCGTTCGATGCCACCCTTCAGCCATACGTCCGAGGTGGATGCACCAGGGTGCCACTTCACGCTCGCGGCTCTGGGCGAGAGTGCAATGCGAAGGGCAACGGCGAACGATCG
>JBDIVQ010000090.1:0-16698 GCA_039794345.1 Phycisphaerae bacterium
CACCCCCTTCATTCACTGCCGCGTCGCTCCGCTCGGAGGGGGGCGAGGAGAGCCATCGGGTGGATCAGGCGCATGGGGCGGCTGGGTGTGAAAGTGGGCAATGCGAATGGCGCGTCGGGGCGACGTCGCGAGGCCTTTCTCAGAAAATCCCGGTCTTTCTGTTGGGGCGAGTTTCCTTTTCCTTGAATGAGTGGATACTTGGAGCCAGGTGCGGCACGAGTTGCGTATCTCCGTAGGGAAACAGACATGGTCTCAGAAATCACGCGGCGGAAGACGGATCGCCCGGCGGGAGTGAGGCGGGGCGGCCTGAAGGCAGCGCTGCTCACGGCGGCTCTGGCAGCGCCGGCCCTGGCCGACCACCCCAACATCATCTTCGTTCTGGCCGACGACATCGGCACCGAAGCGCTGGAAGGCCCGGCCTGGCCGAATCAACTCAACTGCCGCACCCCCAACCTGGCCCAATGGGCGGCCAACGGCCGCTCCTTCAGCAGCGCGCGGGTCTATCCCGTCTGCTCTCCCTCGCGGGCGGCGATCATCAGCGGGCGCGAAGCCCTGCGGACGGGGGTCGCGGGCGTGCTCTGGCCTCAGACGCTTCCGCCGCAACGCGAACTCCTCTCGCTCCAGGGCCAGGAGCGCACCATCGCCGAAGTGCTCCAGGCGCAGGGGTACCACACCATCCTCATCGACAAGTGGCACCTCGGCTGGGACGATGCGGCGGGAGTCATGCCCGCGAATCAGGGATTCAATGTCTTCCACGACTACCGCGACACGCTGCCTCTTGACGATCCGCTCCAGGTGGGTGACGAACACATCAGCCTGACGGTGGACCTGGCGATCGACGCGGTGGAGAACCGACCGAACCGCAACGAACCCTACGCCCTGTTCTTCTGGACGCTCGACGCCCATGAGCGGACCGGCGACGGAAGCCCGCAGAACTTCAAGTGGTGGAAAGTCCACACCAGCCTTCTGCCCAGCGGCGAGGACTACTACGGTCCGGGCAACGACAATCCGCGCAACCGCTACCGAGCCGTCGTCGAATCACTTGACACCGAACTCTTCCGCCTGCTCCACACCCTCGGCGTGGTGGACAACAACGGAAACTACCGGCGTAACAGCGACACGCTCGTCGTCTTCATGGGCGACAACGGCACGCCGCGCCAGGTCTCGACGTTTGGCGATCGCGCCAAGGGGTCGTTGTATGAGGCCGGAATTCGGGTGCCCCTGTTCGCCTTCGGCAAAGACGTGCCTGCGGACGGGCGGATCGAGACGCGCCCCGTGAGCGCCGTGGACCTCTTCGAGACCCTGGCGGACGTCAGCAGCGCCGACGCGGCCGCCCGAGGCTCGGCGCCGCGCGACAGCCGGAGTTTCGCCGACCTCATCGGCTATGCGCGCACCGGCCCGGTTCGCGAAGTCAGTGTGGCCGGACGCGGCCACCCCGATGATCCGGCGCAGGCACAGGTCGCGATCACCGACGGGCGCTACAAACTCATCGCGCGCGGGGGCGGACCCATGCTGGCCCCGTTGAACTCCGACCAGTTCTACGACCTTCAGAACGATTCTCAGGAATTGCGCGACCTCGTCCGCCTCGGCATGAACTCGGAGGAGCGAGTCCGCTACTTCGCGCTGCGCGATGAAGTGGTGAACCACTGGCCGATCGCCATGAACGTGCGCGCGTCGAACCAGGTGGACATTCCGCTCGACGAGGTCATGTGGATCGACTCGCGCGACCGGCAGGGCACGTCAACGCTCACGCTCGGGTACCACTCTCCCGGCGATCCCGGCGAGGTGGAAGCACGCATCCTCGCGCGCTTCGCGGTCGATCGCCTCGAAAGCCTGCTTCCGCCCGGCAAGGAGGTGGGCGACATCGTCCGGGCCCAGATCGCCTTCGGCTTTGCGCGCGACTCGGGCGATGCGGCGGAGACGGACACGGGGGTGATCACCATCCACCCGATGACGGAGGCGTGGTCGTCCTCCGGCTCGACGCGCTGGTCAAACATCGTCAATGCGCTCAACGGCGGCCTTGTGCTCGGCCTCCTCGACCTCGCGCCGCACATCATTCCCAACCCGCTCGGATCGCAGCAGATGGGGGTGCCCATGCCGGTGGGGACGCCGCTGAGTTTCGGCCACAGCGACGACCTCCTTGCGCAGGTGCTCGAGTGGCACGAGCGGCCCTGGACCAACGACGGCGTGATGCTCAGCGTCGAAGCGCTGCCCAGTCTGGGAGGAGATCAGCGCGTCTTCCTCATGAACCGCGCGGTCATCCGCCTGACGCTCCAGTAGCGGTCCGGCGGCGCTCAGCCGCGCCACACGAACGTCTCGAGGAACTCGCGCAGGTGCCGGGCGGTCGGGAACGCCCTGCCGATGAGGTCGTTGCGCAGGCCGCGGCAGATCGCCTTGATCTCCGCCGGTTGGCTGCGGTAGTGCGTCCGGCCGCCGACGGCGTCGTAGAGCAGCCGAACGAGATTCTGGACGTCCTCGCGGAAGTGGGTCGGGGTCGGCCGGCCCCAGTGGAAGAAGTCCACGATCTTCACTTCGAAGAAGATGCCGCGGCGCCGGACCATGACGTTGCCGTCGTGGAGGTCGCCGTGGTACTCGCGGAGGTTGTGCACCTCCTCGAGGCCGCGCGCCAGCGCGTAGATGAGGTGCAGCGCCTCAAACGCCGGCATGCGGCCTCCGCGGAACCGGGCGACGAAGTCGTGCAGCAGAATCCCGTCCACGTACTCGCTGATGAGGCAGGTGATGGGAATGTCCCGGTGCCGGAGCACCTCGGAATGATGATACTGGATGACGATCGAGCACTTGCTCAGTCGCTCGAGTTTCTTCGCATAGAAGGTCACGGCCCGGTCGTGGACGTTGCGATGCGGGAAGAAGAGTTTGGCGGCGCGGTGGATGCCCGTGCGGCGCTCGACGACCTTGTACACCTCCCCCTCCCAGCCGCTGCCCAGCCGCGATTCGACGAGATACTTGCCGCCGATGATCCGGCCGGGACGGAGGTTGAAGGCGTTGATGCGCGCGACCTTGGGGGGCATGAGCGGGGATGATATCACCGGGCCGCGAAGGGCCGCGCGGCTCTGCGGGCGTCATCTGCAGGTTCGGGGTTTCCCGCCCCGCCGCCGCGCGGCTTCGGGGTGGTTCACCGATCTCCGAAGCGCGGCCGCGCCCCGGAGCAGACCCCAGCCGACCCGCAACCCATACAATTCTCCAGCCACTCCGCGCACGCCCCACCATGCCCACCTACGTCTACCAGGTCATACGCGAGGACGGGAGCGAAGGGGAGACCATCGAGGTCTTCCAGAAGATGAGCGATGCGCCTCTGACACGGCATCCGAAGACGGGCGAGCCGGTGCGGCGGGTCATCCAGGCGGCCAACCTCCCCTTCAAGCACACCGACAAGGCCGAGGCGAAGCGCCTCAGCAACGCGAACCTCGACCGCCTCGGCTTCACGAAGTACGAGCGCGCGGGCGGCGGCTTCTACGAAAAGAAGGCCGGCAAGGGGCCCGACGTGATTTCGGCGGATGACTGAGGCGCCGGCTCACCCCACTTCGCGCGTCTGGAAGAGGATGACGGCGAGGGCGAGCATGCCGGTGATGTACAGCGCGCTGTAGAGGGCCACCATGCCCAGGTGCCGGGGCGGGATGAAGTGCTCCTGGCTCAGCGCATCGCTGAAGGAAAGCGCCTGAAGATTGGGGGGGAGGGACCAGACGAGGCGCCACGGCGCGTGCACGCGCTGCGGGCCGTCAATGATGTAGTCATCCACCTGCGGCGGGCGCTCCATCGCCTCGGCGCCGACCCGCACCAGCCGCGCGCTCGAATAGGAGACATTCTCGAGCCGCGCCTTGCCCGGGCCGAGCAGGCCGAAGCCGACGTTGTCCGATGAAAGGTAGACCTCCAGGCCGTCGGTGAGGTCGATGCCTCGATCGAAGACGACGTGGTAGGCGTCGCCGACGTCGCTGAAGTCGTCGTCGTGGTCGTCGATGACGTTGATTTCGACGATGCGCCCCCGGGCGTTGGACTCGAACGCCCGGCGGCCGAAGAGCGTGTCCGTCAGCATGCCGAGGACGAAGACGACGAGGCAGACGACGACGGTCATCACCTGGCCCAGCCGCGTCGAGGCCGCCAGCGCCACCGAAGCGACAACGAGCAGCGCCAGCAGCACCCCCGCCAGGGCCATGAGCACCTCCGGCTGAAGACTGGGCGAGAGCGAACTCGTGTTGTACACCTCCTCGCTCGCCTGGAAGAGATGAACGTTCCACTCCCGGTCGAAGACGAGCACGGCGAACCACGCGAGCAGGGACATCGGCAGGAGCGACCCGACGGCGGTGCTCGTGAAGACCCAGCCGTAGAAGAAGTTGCACCACAACCCGACGCCGACGGAGATGAAGACCGCCAGCAGGCCGAAGGTCAGCACCACGGGGTCGCCCGTGTCGCGGGCCGTCTGCATCACCCCGTACCGCTTGATGAGCAGGAAGGCACAGGAGAGGATGACCGCGGCCACGAGCAGGGCGGAGGCCACTCCGACGTACTTGCCGATGACGAAGACCGGCCGGCCGACCGGCTTGGAGACCAGCGCGAGGACCGTTTTGTTCTCGATCTCACGCGTCACCACGCTCGTGGCGACGAAAGCCGCGATGACCAGCCCGCACAGGAAGATCGTCGCCAGCCCCATGTCCACCATGAAGAGGTTGTCGTCCGAGAGCGTGAAGGTGCTCAGCCCCGGCGTGATGAGCAGCGCGAGAATCCCCACCGCGATCATCACAAGGTAGATCGGCTGGCGGATGCTCTCGACGAAGGTGTTGCGGGCGATGGCGAGAAACTGTTCGAGCATGACCCTCCCGGGCGGCGGGAATCGAGCGGCGGCCTGAACCGCCCCGGGCAATCGGTACGATGCCTATCCTAGGCCGGTTTGATCGGGATTGAGAAAACCCCGATTCCGGTTCGAACCCGATCCGCGCCTGCGTCGTAGGCGAGAGTTGAGATGGTCTGTGGCGTTGTTCACCGGGCGGCGGACCGGTCGAGCGGGCGCTTTCCTGCTTTTCCAGCGCGCCGAAGAAGTTTGCTTGAAATGCGGGCTTCGGGTATCGTACGTTCTTTCGTCGGGGGCTCCGCCCCCTCCCTGTCACGCGGGTTCGAGGGCAGCGCCAGACCATGAGGATCAATCACGAGACATATCGGCGTGCGGCGACTGCCGCCATCTTCGCGTCGATCTTCCACCTCGTGCTCACCTCAGTCGTCTTCGTGCTCGGCTACGTCGTGGGGGATGACGCCACGCGCGTGGCCGCCTACTCCATGGTCTGCGGCCTGCCGATCTGGGTCATCCTTGTCCTGCTCTTCCACCAGCACCGCCTCGAACGCCTCGAGGCCCTCGAACACGAACAACTCCGCACCCGCGCCGACGCCGCCGGCAGCATCTTTGAGTTCGACGAGAGCGAAACGGCCCTGCACGGCAGCCGCCTGAAGTGGATGCACCGGCTCCTCGTGCCGGCGGTGAGCCTGGGCGTGGCGGCGCTCTACATCGGCCTGGGCCTCTGGCAGCGCGGCGTGATCACCGGCCGCTCGCTCGACCCCACCTCGGCCTCGGCGCAGGTTCCGGGGGTCCGCGTCGCCGCGATTGACGCGGCTGGATACGGGGTGGGAATCACGGCGGCGATCGCGCTGGTCTGCTTTGTGGTGTCGTGGTTCCTCGGCGGGATGAGCCGCCAGCCCGCCTGGCGGCTGCTTCGCGCCGGCGCCACCACGACCGTCGGCGCGGCGCTGGTCAATGGCGCCCTGGCCGTCGGATACGGCTTCCAGTTGAACGGCAACCGGGCCGTGCTCGAGTTCCTGGCTTACGCTCTGCCGATCTTCATGATGGCGCTGGGGCTGGAGATCGGCGTCGCCTTCATCCTCAACCTGTACACGCCGCGCAAGCCCGGCGAGTACCCCCAGCCGGCGTTCGATTCGCGCATCCTCGGCCTGCTCGCCGCGCCGGAGTCGGTCGTCAAGTCGATCAACGACGCGATCAACTACCAGTTCGGCTTTTCCGTCACCTCCACGTGGTTCTACCAGTTGCTCAGCCGGCAGATCGTGCCGCTGCTGGGCTTCATGGCGCTGCTCATCATCCTGCTCAACTGCGTGGCGATCGTGCAGCCCAACGAGCAGGGCGTGGTGACGTCCTTCGGCCGGCTGGCGCGCGGCGGCGAAGTCTTCTCCTCGGGACCGATTCTCAAGTGGCCGTGGGAGCGCGTGGCCCGCTATCCCGTGGCTGAGATCCACCAGGTGCTCGTCGGCACGGAGGCCGCCTCCGATCCCTCAAAGGACGCGGAGGACACCCCGATCCTCTGGGACAACACCCACGCGCTGGGCAAGGAAGAACTCATCATCGTCGGCCCGGACCGGCTCTCAACCGCGGGCGACGCCGAGAGTGACGCCTCGGGCCGCCTCGCCCGCAGCATCGCCCTCGTCAACGCTGAGGTTCCCGTTCAGTTCCGCGTCAAGGAGGGGGTGGATGCCAACGGCCGTCCCGAACTTCTCAACTACATCGACCTCGTCAGCGGGGGCTGGGATCAGCGCGAGCGGCTGATCCGCCAGATCGCCACGCGCGTCGTCAACCGGCACCTCGCCTCGCTCTCGATCGACCAGGTGCTCGGGCCGGACCGCTCGCGCCTGTCAAGCGACCTGCGCCGCCTCATTCAGCAGGAACTGGACGAGTGGAACGCGGGGATCGAGATCGTCTTCGTGGGCGTGGCGGGGATCCATCCTCCGACCGACGTCGCGGCGAGTTACCAGGAGGTGCTCGCGGCCGCGGAGATGAGCCAGTCGCTCGTCCAGGAGGCGAGGCGGCTGGCGACGGAGCGGCTCTCGAGGGCGGCGGGCTCGGCAGCGCTGGCGCGGTCGATCGCGGCGGAGATCGAGAAACTCAACGCCCTGGGCGAGTCGGACCCGGTGCGGGCCGAACAGGCGCTGCGGGTGGAGCGGGCGGTGCTCGCGGCCGGGGGCGAGGCGGCGCGGATGATCCTCAAGGCGCGCGCGGACCGGTGGACGGTGGAGAACGGGCAACTGGCCGCGTCGATCCGCCACTCCAGCCGCCTGCTCCCCTACCTCGCCGCGCCCAGTCTCTATCAGGCCAGGGAGTACCTTGCGGCGATGGGACGCGCCCTGGCGGGCCGGCAACTCATCATCGTTCCCCCGGGCGTCGAGATCCGCACGAACATCGATCTCAAGCAGGATCCGACCATGATCAACCTGACGAACATCGGCGCCGTCACCGACGCCGCCAACGAAGCCCTGAAGAACTGACGGGGCCGACGCACGGACACGACGGAAAGGCTCGACCGGAATGAATCGAATCGCGCTCTACATCATTGCAGTGATCGTCGGCGTGGCGCTCCTGCTGTTCACCTGCACCTACCAGGTGCGGTTCAACCAGACGGCGATCGTGACGACCTTCCGCAAGATCAGCGACGTCGTCGCCGAGCCGGGACTGCACTTCAAGTGGCCCTATCCCATCCAGTCCGTCAAGCACTACGACTCACGCGTGCGCGTGCTCGAGACGAGGCTCGAAAACGTGATGACGCGGGACAGCCAGCTCGTCATCGCTCAACTCTTCCTCGCCTGGCGCATCAAGGAGCCGAGCACCTTCTTCCGCGTCATCGTTTCGGAGCAGACGGCGGACCGGCGGCTCAACGAGCGCCTGCGCTCGGCGATGGGGGTGTTCGCCGAATTCAACTTCCACGACCTGCTCGAGGAAGCGCCGCCCGGCGGGGAGGCGCTCAGCCGCCTCGCCCAGGTTGAGGCGCGGATCATGGAACTGCTCGCCAGCCCGACGGATGAATCCAAGGGGGTGCTGGAGGAATACGGCATCGAGCCCGTCGCCCTTGGAATCAGCCGCTTCATCCTTCCGGAGAACACCAGCAAGGCGGTCTTCGAACGCATGAAGAAAACGCGCGAGGCGATCGCGACGGAGACGTCGGCGGCGGGCGCGGCCGAGGCGGCGCGGATCACCGCACGGGCGGAGAGCGACGCCGCGACCATCGAGTCCTTCGCCGGCGTCCGCGCCGAGGCGATTCGCTCGGAGGGCAACCAGGAGGCGGCGAAGTACGCCACGAGCCTGGCGCGGAACGAGAAGTTCGCCATCTTCCTCCAGAAACTCCAGGCCCTCGAAGCGATCATCAGCAAGGACACCAAGGTCATTCTCGAGGCGACGCAGTGGCCCTTCGACCTCCTCATCGGGCCGCAGGGCGCCTCCGAGGCCGCCAGCGCCAGCGAAGGGCGGAACTGACTCATGGCCGAGGATTTCTTCAACCTGACGGCAGACTCCCGATCCGCGGCGTCCGGCGAGGGCGGATCGCAGCCGCCGGCGCGCTTCGCCCCGCCCGGAGGCGGCGACGACGAGTTCGATCCCGCGAACCGCTCGCTCGCCAGCGCGCTGCGCATCGCGTTTGTCGCGCTGCAGATCGTGATGGCGGTCCTCGTGGCGATGTACTTCTTCTCGGGATTGCAGCAGGTGCCCGAGCAGTCGCGCGGCCTGCGGTTCCTCTTCGGGCGCATGCAGGATGCCGAGCCCCTCGAGGCCGGCGGCTACTTCGTCTGGCCGCCGCCCATCGGCGAGATGCTCCTCGTCCCCAGTTCGCAGCAGGAGATCACCCTGAGCGAGGAGTTCTGGCCCCAACTCAGCGACGAGCAGAAGCGGCGCGATTTCCGAACCCTCACGGAGACGGACAAGTTCTCTCTCGTGCCGGGCAAGGACGGCTCGGTCATCACGGCCGACCACAACCTCGCGCACACCCAGTGGACTGTGCAGTACCGGATCGTCGATGCGCGGCTCAATCAGGAGACGGTGCCGCTGTCGATGGTGCCCTCGCTGGTGCGCAGCGCCGTCGAGCGCGCCGTCGTGCTCGGCGCGGCGCAGACGACCCTCGACGAGATCATCCAGTCCCGCGACCGGCTGACGACGAAGGTCAAGCAGTACGCGCAGGAGTTCCTCAACCGGATCGACTGCGGCATCGAGATCACCGGCGCCTCCTACCAGGCCTATCCGCCCATCCCAGCCCAGGCGAGTTACGAGAGCGTCAACCAGGCGTACGTGCAGGCGGCGCAGGCGAAGGTGGACGCGGAGCGCAGCGCCAGCGAGAAGCTCAACGCCGTCGCCGGACCGGCCCATCACGAGTTGCGCGCCCTGATCGCGGAGTACGAGCAGTTGCAGGCGCTGGCGCGCACCGACCCGGCGCTGGTCGCTCAGGCCGAAGCGAAGCGCGCCGAAATTGACGCGATTCTCACCGGCGACGCCGTCGGCGGAGCCGTCGCGTCGATCATCGGCAAGGCGCGGAGCGAGCGCGGCGAACTCGTCGCCTCCTTCCGCAACGACGTCGAGCGCTTCAACGCGTGGATCGAGAGTTTCGAGCGCAACCCCACCCTCACGACGAGCCTGCTCTGGGCCGAGACGATGAGCCGCGTCGCGAAGCGCAACCACGAGTGGTTCAGCATCGCGCCGGGCACGAAAGTCCTGATCATCGACCTGAATCCCGACCCGGAGCGGCTGCGCCGCATGCAGCGCGAGAAGTTCTCCGGCCAGGCGCGGAGCGGGCTCGAATAGCCCCCCGCCGCGCCGCAGCACCCCAAGAGGCCCGATTGTGAGACCCGCCGACACTTCAACCCGCACGCCCGTCGTCCTCGCGCAGGGCCTCACGAAGGTCTTCTCCGACTTCTGGATGCGCGCCCAGGTCCGCGCCGTGGACAGCCTCGACCTGCGCATCGAGCCGGGGCAGATCTTCGGCCTCATCGGGCCCAACGGCTCGGGCAAGAGCACGACGATCAAGATGATCCTCGGCCTGCTCCACAAGACCTCCGGCCGCCTCACCGTCTTCGGCAAGCCTCCTTCCGACATCGCCGTCAAGAAACGCATCGGCTACCTCCCCGAAGAGTCCTACCTCTACCAGTTCCTCAACTCGCGCGAAACGCTTGACTTCTACGCCAAACTCTTCGGCTACCCGCGCGCCATTCGCAGGCGGCGCATCGAGGAATTGCTGCGCATGGTCGGCCTCGACGCCGTCGCCCACCGGCCCGTCGGCCAGTTCTCCAAGGGCATGCAGCGCCGCGTCGGCATCGCCCAGGCCCTCATCAACGATCCCGAGTTCCTCATCCTCGACGAGCCGACCTCCGGCCTCGACCCGATCGGCATCCGCCAGGTCAAGGACCTCATCCTCGACCTCGGCAAGCGCGGCAAGACCATCCTCCTCAGTTCGCACCTCCTCTCCGAAGTCGAAGACGTCTGCGACTCGATGACGATCCTCTACGGCGGCAAGAAGCGCGCCGAAGGCACCCGCGAACAACTCCTCACCGCTTCCGACCGCACCGTCATCGAGACCGATGCGCTCGACGAGCAGGAGGCGGAGCAGGTCGCCCGTTTCATCGAAGAACGCCAGGGCAAGCGCATCGTGCGCATCGCGCCGGCGCGGCAGAGCCTCGAATCGCTCTTCATGTCCATCGTCGAAAAGGCCCAGGCGGAGCGGATCGCGACCTCGGGGGCCGGACGCGGCGGGCCGACCGCGGCCTTCCTGCGCGGCGTCGGCCCTGAGGAACCGCCCAGCGGCGAGGACGTGATCGCCGGACTCATGCGCGAGCCGGTGAGCGATTCGCCCGCGCGCCACGGGCCCGTCAGGCCGCCCGCTCCTCCCCGCGATCAGCCGGACAAATCGCTCCTCGATTCGCTCGTGCGCGGCGAGCCGCTGCCTTCGACGCCGCAGCGCAGCGCCCCCTCGCCCGCGCCCTCCTCGGAGGCGGAGGAGGAGATCGACCGCTCGGTCCTCGATTCACTTCTGGGCTCAAAGGAGCCGCCGCGCGAGCCCGACGCGGATCGCAACCGGCGGAGCGAGTGATCAGCCGTGCCCATCACCGCCTTCAACCATCAGGATGCCGCCGACGCACCGCGCCGGACGCTGAGCACGCGAGTCGCGGCGGCGGCGGCGCGCCTCAACCTCCTTCAGCAGGGACGCCGCTTCAAGATCGGCGCCACCGTCGTCGGGCTGCTCGCCGTCGGCATACTCGCGGCGCTCGCCTCGCGCGGGGCGGCGACGTGGCTGCCTGAGGCCCTGCGCGAGAATCTCGCCAGCAGCACCGTCATCGCCCTCCTCGCGGTCATCGGCGTCGTCTGGCTGGGCATGACGATCTCCGCCGTCGCCATTCAGGCGATCGCCCTTCCCCTGTGGATCCTCCTCAGCGCGTCCGGGCACGACCTGTGGGCGCAGATCATCCTGGGCATCGGCACGCTTCTCGTGCTCTTCCTGCTGCTCATCCAGACGGCGCGACTGCTGCTCTCGGCGCCGCTCGGCCTCATCGCCGTCGCCCGCCTCGTGCTCGATGAGGCGGTGCGGATGAAACTCGCCCTCGTCTTCATCGTCCTGCTCATCATCTACATCCCCCTGCTCGCGACGCAACTCGACGAGCACGAACGCCTCCAGTACCGCCTCCAGACCTTCCTGAGTTACGGCACGGGAGTGAGTTACGCGCTCCTCGCCGTGATGACCGTCTTTCTTTCGACGGCCACGGTCGCCTTCGAGCAGCGCGACAAGCAGATCTTCCAGATCGCCAGCAAGCCGCTCAGACGCTTCTCCTACCTGCTCGGCAAGTGGCTCGGGCTGGTCGTCCTCAACGCAATCCTCCTGCTGATGACCGGCGGGGCGACTTTCTGGTTCACCCAGTACCTCCGCACCCAGCCCGCCACCGACGTGTACGACGAGATGGCGGTTTCCGAGCAGGTGCTCACCTCGCGCGTCGGCGTGCGGCCCAAGGCCGAGGACTTCCGCCAGGAAGCGCTCCGCCTCGCCGCCGAGCAGTGGCGCAACGAGTCGGTGCGGCGCGACCTCAACAACGACGGGTTCATCGACGACCTCGACGCCGCCGAGTACATGGCCACGCAGGGCAACGAGATGCTCAGCCGGCTCCAGGCCGAGCGCCTCTCCATCCCTCCCGGCGAGTACCGCGAATTTGAGTTCCGCAACGTCCGGCCGATCTCGCGGCGCGTCCGGGCCACCGTGCGCTTCGACGGCGAGCCGATCGTCCTGCACGACCGCATCCAGTCGCTCGTCGATCTCCGCATCACCAGCGGCGACGGCAGCGTCCTCTACCTCGCCGACGAGAACTTCCAACTCGGCTTCACCGAGAACGAGACCCTCGTCTACCTCGCTCCGCCCGAGATCCAGAAGCAGACCGCCACGCCCATGGTCGAGGGGCAGACGATCCTCATCAACTACTTCCCGAGCAACGCGCTCACGCTGCGCTTCAAACTCAACTCCGGCGAGAACATGCCCGACGTGCAGCTGCCCATTGCCGTCATCATTCCCGACCGGGCCATCATCGCGCAGCGCGCGGTTCTCGTTCAGACGCAGACGATGCTCATCCCCGCCGGCTTCGTCCGCGACGACCACAGCCTCGTCATCTACTTCGTGAACGGCGACCCGCGCACGGAGCAGGCGCACCCGGAGACGATCACGATCCCGTGGGACGGCCTGGAACTGATGTACAAGGTGGACACCTTCGAGTGGAACTACTTCCGCGCGATGCTCATCATCTGGCTCAAACTCGGCTTCCTCGCGATGCTGGGCATCTCGGCGGCGACGTTCGCCAGTTTTCCCGTCGCCTGCCTGCTCGCGTTCACGATCTTCTTCGGGGCCGAGTCCGCCCCCTTCCTCGCCTCCTCCCTCGAGAACTTCGACAAGGTGGACCCCGTAACAAAGGAACGGCTGTACGTCAACACCGTCGTCTACGAGATCGCCTCCGCCATCCAGTGGCTCCTGCGGCAGTATGGGACGGTCCGGCCGACGCAGAGCCTCATCGAGGGCCGGCACATTTCGTGGACGCTCGTCAGCCAGACCGTGCTCTGGATCTCCGTCCTCTGGACGGGACTGACGGCGCTGGTCGGGTGGATCGTGTTCCGCAACCGCCAGGTGGCGATCTACTCGGGGCACGCGTGAGCAACAGGAGGCGGCGATGACGCGCGACCGGTGGATTCAAGGCGTGGCGGCCCTCGTGCTGGTCCTTTCACTCGGCGGCGCGGGGTGGCTCATGCCCGCGATCAACGCCTCGGCGAGCGATGCGCAACTCAAGTACACCGACGAGGCGGCGGCGGGCGCGCCCGCCGCCGTCGTCGTCGCCCAGAGCATCGGCGTGGTGCGCGGCATGATCGCCAACTACCTCTGGATCCGCGCCGACAAACTCAAGGAAGACGGCAAGTTCTTCGAGGCCTACCACCTCAGCCGATGGATCACCCAACTCCAGCCCCGCTACGCCTCCGTCTGGCAGTTCCAGGCGTGGAACATGGCCTACAACATCTCCGTCGCCACTCACACCCGCACCGAGCGCTGGCAGTGGGTCCGCGACGGCATCCAACTCCTGCGCAACCACGGCATCCGCTACAACCCCAGCGAGATGATGCTCTACCGCGAACTCGCGTGGTTCTTCCTCCACAAGATCGAGGGCTTCACCGACGACGCGAACAAGTTCTACAAGCAGCAGACGGCCGACGAGTGGCAGGGCATCCTCGGCGAGCCGCCCTATGGCCATGAAGAGCGCCTCGCGTGGATTCAGCAGGTCGCCGACGCCCCGGAGCGGTGGGATCGAGTGGTTCAGATGCAGCCCGCCGCCGCCGACCTCTACGCGGACCTCCAATCCGCCGGCTTCGATCTCGATGAGTTCCTCCTGCGCACCGTCGAGACGATCCGCGCAATGTCCGCCAGTTCGATGGCGAAGCGCACCGGCCTGCTGGCCCGGCTCGATGAGATCACGGATGTGAACGACCTCGCGCCCGAGGCGCGGGAACTCTACGAGCCGGTGCTGACGCTGCGCCCGCTGCTCGCCGAGACGAAGTACGCCGACGCCTGGCCGCTCGTCCTCGCCCATGCGCGCAAACGCCTCCTCCTCGATCACTACAACATGGACCCGGCCTACATGGCCAAGTTCACGCGCGACTTCGGCCCGCTCGACTGGCGCTCCCCCGCCTCCCATTCCCTCTACTGGGCGGCCGTCGGCGTCGAGCGCGGCCTGAGCCGCCGCGACCAGCACGACTTCGACCGCATCAACACCGACCGCATCCTCTTCCACTCCGAGCAGGCGCTCAAGCGCGCCGGCCGCGTCTACTACGACTTCCTCACCAAGGAACTGACCTTCGGCCCCGACCTCCGCTTCGTCCCCTTCTACGAAAAGGTCTACGTCCTCATGAGCGAGCGGCTCATCAAGAACCGCATCATCGAGGATCCCGTCACCTTCATCGACGGCTACCGCAACTTCCTCATCGACGCCGTGCGCGAGTACTACATGTTCGGCGAGTACGAGAAGGCGCAGGAGGTCTACGACCGCCTCCGGACCGATCCGAAGTTCCAGCAGTGGGACAAGCCCGAGCGCTTCACCCACGCTCTTGAAGAGTTCATCCTCCTCGAGACCGGCGACCGGTGGTCGTCGATCCACGTCGCGACCAACGACGTCATCGCCCTGCTCACCACCGCTTTTCGACGCGGCCTGGGGCGCGGCGACCAGAAAACCTACACCGCCAACATGCGCATGGCCCGGGCGATCTACGACTACTTCTACCGCGAGATCGGCAACCCGACCACCGCCGTCACGCCCGAGGAAGGGCGCCTCTCCTTCGAGTGGGACAAGATGGTCGTGCAGGCCTTCCAGATGGCGATGACCGACGGCATCTCGACCATGGAGGAGCGCCTCGCCATCTGGGAGCGCGCGGACAATGACGTCAAACTCAAGACCTACGACCTCATCATCAATGCGCTCGACGAAGCGATCATGAGAGCCGGCCTGCCGCTGGAACTCGATCAGGCCTTCCCGCCCCCGGAAGGGATCGAGGCCTACCGCCAACTCAAGCAGCAGGAAGCGGCGAAGGAACAGGGCGCACCGCCCGTGCCGATCGAACGGAAGTGATCGCGGCCGTTCGACCTGCAGGGCGCAGCCGCATCTGCCGATCTCGCGCGGGCCTCGCCCTCACTCGATCCGCACGACGTTGCTCGTGGAGCAGGTAGTGAGGTCGAGCAGCTGGAGGTATCCGCCGCAGGCGTCGGGGCCGGCGTTGGCGTTGAGCGTGCGCGAGCCGTCGGGGCCGGAGAGGCCTTGAAACGCAACTCGAATCCCGGTTGAACCAAGGCCAAGTTGCACGCCGGGGCAGCGGCGATCGGTGGGGATGGCAAACGACCCGCTACTGCGTGCGAAGATGAGAACAACGCTCCCGTTGGGGATGGCGCCCCTCCAGTCGACCTCAATGCGACCGCCGCTCGGGCAACTCGCGCTGGCAGAGAGGGAAACGCCCTCAAGAGAGACCTGCACGAGGAAGGCGTCCCCCAATCCGCCGTAGAATGAGTTTCGATGCAGGAAGAAATCGCGCGATTCGGTGGCGCCCGACACGACAGGGTATCCCTCCAGACCGATGGCGACTCCGTTGCCCCAATCATCTCTTGAGCCGCCGAGGTAGATCATCGTCCGCTCTTGGCCTTGTGCATCCAGTGTGAGTACGAAAGCGTCATTTACGCCGCCTTGAAACGTGTTCGCGCGTCCGTCGAAGTCGGCCGAACTGGTCTGTCCGGCGATCAAATTCGAATCACTATGATCGATCGCAATTGCATGGCCATAATCGCCTCCAGTGCCGCCAAGGTATGTCATCCATTGAAGGCCGCCGGACGGTGTAGACTTCAGCACGAATGCATCGGGGCCACTGGCATAGGTATTGTTCCGCCCTTCGACGTCATCAGAAGTCGTATTACCGGTTACCAGAATGTCACCGGTCGAGTCGAGGGTGACGTCCGATCCCCGCTCCGTGCGGCTCCCTCCAAGATACGTCATCCACTCTATCGCGCCGTTCAGGTCCACTCTGACGAGGAACGTATCTTCACTTCCGCCGTGGTACTCGTTTCGGCGCCCTTCAAAGTCGGGAGAATTTGTCCAACCCGTAACCACTGCTCCGTACTCGTTCGTGACGGCGACCGCTCTGGCGTGATCTTGGTATTGCCCGCCGAGGTAGGTGGTCCATTCAATGGATCCAGCCTCGCCAACGCGCGTCACAAAGCCATCATATATTCCTCCGTGATGCACATTAGTGCGTCCTGGACAGTCGAGCGAGTTCGTCCATCCTGTAACAAGCGCGCCTCTGTCATCGGCGTCGACTCCGTAGCCGTACTCAATGTAGGAGCCACCCACATAGGCCATCCAGATCAGCGATCCACTTGCTGAAACTTTGACAAGGAATGCATCTGCGCCGCCGCTCAGTGTGTTAATGCGCCCTCCGAAATCTTCGGATTCGGTTGGACCGGTCACATAGATCGACCCCGTGCCATCAGTCGCCACGTCTTCCGCATCCTCCGAGTCTGCGCCCCCCAAATACGTCATCCAGGCCACCTCGCCAGATGCACTGACTTTGACAAGGAATGCGTCTGACAGCCCGCCGATATAGGAGTTGCTGCGTCCAATGAAGTCCTGAGATTGGGTGACGCCAACAAGTAAGGAGCCGCCATCCCCATCTGCTGCCACGCATCGCCCGTAATCGTATCCGCGTCCACCCAGATACACCATCCACTCCACATCCGGATCGATGATGAGCGTGCGCGAGGGATCGACCGGGCCGTCGAGGGCGAAGCGGTAGGTTGTCGCGTTGACGAGTTCGAAGCGCGCGGGGATGGTGCTGCGGCTTGTGAGATCGCCCCCACCCCGGCCCTCCCCCGCAGAGCC
>JBDIVQ010000091.1:0-16507 GCA_039794345.1 Phycisphaerae bacterium
TCGTTGCGGTCGATCATGCGGCACGTTCGACGGACGAGGTCGGCGTCAAACTTCGTGCCCTCGATGATCTGCCCGACGTCTTCGCACCGCTCGACGTAGCGCAGCACGATCTCGTCGAGAATCTCGTACGGCGGCAATGTGTCCTGGTCGGTCTGGTCGGGGCGCAACTCGGCGCTGGGCGGCTTGGTGATCGAGTTCTCAGGAATCGGCGGCTGCTCGACCCCGATGCGCTGCGGATGCTCGTTCATCCATCGCGCCAGTCGGTAGACGGTCGTCTTGGGCACGTCGGAAATGACAGCCAGCCCGCCGGCCATGTCGCCGTAGAGCGTGCAGTAGCCCACCGCCAGTTCGCTCTTGTTGCCGGTGGTGAGCAGCAGCGCACCGGTCTTGTTGGAGAGGGACATGACGATGTTGCCGCGCAGCCGCGCCTGGATGTTCTCCTCGGCGACGCCGGGCGGCCGGCCCGTCTCATCGAAAAGGGGCTTGACGAGTCGAAGCATCGCCTCGTGGGCCGGCTCGATGGGGAGCAGGTCAAAGCGAATGCCCAGGCGCTGCGCCAGGTCACGGGCATCATCGACCGAGCCTGTGGAGGAGTAGCGGCTGGGCAGGCCGATGCCGCGCACCGCCTCAGGCCCGAGCGCCGCCCGGGCGACGGCGGCGACGACGGCCGAATCGATCCCGCCGCTCAACGCCACGATCGCGCTGCCAAAGCCGCATTTGCGGACGTAGTCGCGCACGCCCAGCACGAGCGCATCGAAGAGGTCGGCAAGGTCATCGCGTTTCATCGTGATCCGCTGCTCGGTTGGCAGATCGACGATGAGGAGTTCCTCCGTGAAGCCGCAAGCGGCGGCAATGAGTCCGCCGTCAGAGCCGAGCACCATCGAGCAGCCGTCGAAGACGAGATCGTCGTTGCCGCCCACCTGGTTGACCATCGCGACGGGGCCGCGGATGCGGCTGGCGATGCGGCCGAAGAGTTGGCGCCGGAACTCCGGTTTGCCGACGACGAAGGGCGAGGCGGAGATGTTCACGATCGCCTCCACTCCGCAGCCGAGCAGGTCGGAGACGATGTCGTCGGCATAGAGGCGACGGTCGAACATGCCGTCGTCGTTCCACAGGTCTTCGCAGATCGTCAGGCCGATGAGCCGTCCGTGATGCTCGAAGACGCACGCCTGGCGTCCGGCGTCGAAGTAGCGAGACTCATCGAAGACGTCGTAGGTGGGCAGGAGGCGCTTGTCGTACCAGAGGTCGAGGCGTCCGCCGCGGCACAGGGCGGCGCTGTTGTGCAGGCCGCGACCCGTCGCGTCGGCGTGGGCGCGCGGCGAGCCGATGATCGCAGCGATGTCGGTGCAGGTCGCGGCGATGTCGCGCACCGCCTGCTCGCAGCGCTTCACCAGCCCCTTCTTGAGCAGCAGGTCCTTGGGCGGATAGCCGAGGATCGCCAGTTCGGGAAAGGCGACAATCTCCGCCCCGGCGCGGCGTGCTTCATCGAGGCGCTGCATGACGAGGCGCGCGTTGCCTTCGATGTCGCCCACCGTCGGGTTGATCTGCGCCAAAGCGATCCGCATCGCGGGATCATATCAGGGCGAGGGATGGGCGGGTGAGTGCGGGAGAAGTGCGGGATACACCCCACGATTCGCAAAGCCTCATCGTGGGCGTGTCAGGCAATCGCGCGGATGTGGTCGAAGAAACGGTCGAGGTCCGCCTCAGTCGCATCGGGGTTGGCGCAGGCGAGGCGGATGACCTTGCGGCCGCGCACCACGGCATGCCCAACCATCGCGCGCTGCTCGAGCAGGAGGCGCTCGCAGATCTCTTCGCTGCGCCGGCCGGCCACCTCGAAGCACAGGCAGACGGACTCCGGCTCGGCCGTGAGGATGAACGTCGGATCGCGCCGCACGCGGTCGGCGGCGTAGCGCACGAGATCGCAGAGGCGCTCGACGCGCCTGGCGTAGCCGGCGTCGCCGTGCCGCTTCCATGCCGCCCAGACCTTCAACGCATCATTGCGCCGGCCGCACTGGATCGACATCGTGCCGTGATCGAACTTCTCAGGATCGGCCTGGAAGAGATAGTCCGCCGGCTCCTTGAAGTGCTTCTTGAGCAGTCCCTGCTCACGGGTGAGCAGCGGCGAGCAACTCAGCGGCACGCCCATGAGTTTGTGCGGGTTCCAGTTGAATGAGTTCGACCGGGCCGAGCCGCGGAGCAGCGGCCGCAATCGCTCCGACACCAGGAAGGACCCGCCCAGCGCGCCGTCCACGTGCAGCCACAGGCCGAACTCTTCGGCAATCGAGGCCAGATCGTCAATCGGGTCGAAGGCGCCGAGGACGGTTGTCCCCGCCGTGGCGATGATCATGAACGGCTCGGCGCCGCGGCCGCGGTCCGCGGCGATCGCCCGGCGGAGGGCCTCTGGGATCATGCGGCCGCGGGAATCGGTCTCGATGGCGCGCAGGTGGCGCCGGCCGATGCCGGTCATCGCCGCGGCCTTGTTGAGCGAGTAGTGCGCCTCCTCAGAGGCGTAGGCGATCATCGGCCGCCCGTCGTGGCCGTCATCCTGGATGCCCGGCCGGGCCTCGTTCCGCGCGATGATCATCGCGCAGAGGTTGGCGATCGACCCGCCGGGGCAGATGATCCCCTCGCCGTCGGCGTAGCCGACCTTGCGCGCCATGTGCCGCATGAGTTCGTGCTCGATGAGCGCGTGCGGCCCGGCGACGCGGTAGGTGTACATCGACGTGTTCATCAGCGCCGTGAGCATCTCGGCGGCGGTCGGAACGGCGTCGCGCCCCGCATACAACTGGTTGAAGAAGGCGGGGGTGCAGGTGCGCGGCGTCGCGGCCATCACCTCGCCGAGCAGGGCGAACACCCGATCGAGCGGCAGCCCCTGTTCGCCCAGCGACAGGTCCAGCGCCGCGGCGAGCACCTCCGGCGGCACCTGCGGCGCCACCGGCTCTCGCCGCTCCAGATCGAGGAACTCCCGCGCCAGGTCCGACAGCCGATCGAGCGTCTCATCGGTGAATGCTTCCCCGGCCGGCCTCGCGTCCCCCGCGGGCGCACCCTTTGCACCCCCGGAGTGGACAGAAGGGGAGCCGGATCGCGGCATCCCTGCGATCGAAGCGGCGGCGGGAACCTGTTCACAGCGATGCGGCACTCAGAAGGCTCCTTGGGGAAGGGGCGAGCGGTGTTTCAACGCCTCTGAAAGCACCCATACTCTACGCCGCACGCCCGGGCGAAGGTCATGACTCGGGGATTCACCGGAGCCGGGGATTCAGGAGAATCGAAGGGACCACGACGGCTGCCGCCGCGTCCCCTTTTCCCCAGGATCCACGCAGCGCCGTGGTGCGCTGCCTTTCAGTCGGGCATCGATCTCGAGCGCACCCGCTTGCGACGAGCCTTGGCGGAGGGCGATTCGTTCTCTTCGGAGGGCTGATCGGCGGAGGCGAGCGGCGTCAGGCCTCGCTCGGCAGGGACGTGCCGCTGAACGAGGCAATCGACGAGATTCTGCGCCACGGCAAAGACCTGCGGATTGCCGGTCACGCTGCGGGTGACGTACAGCCCTTCGATGACCATGCAGAACTCCTGCGCGAAGGCCTCGGGATCGAGCACGCCGGCGCGCTCGGCCAGTTCGAAGAGAAAGTCCTCAATGGCCCGCTTGTGACGCAGGGCCGCCACGTGCGCCGGGTCATGCGGGAGGGGGAACTCCATCGCCGCATTCACGAAAATGCACCCGTGAAAACCATCCTGCTCGATGATCTGGCGGACCACTTCGAGCACCGCGCTGATCTGCCCGCGCGCTGAGCGCCCGCCCGCCTCCCGCACCATCTGCCGAAAGGACTGCTGCAGGAACGCGTCCACGTCGTCGAGCACGGCGACCATCAGGTCATCCTTGCTCGCAAAGTGCTTGTAGAAGGCCGTCTTGCTGATCCCCACGTCGGCAAGCACCGCATCGATGCCCACGTTGCGGAATCCGTCCCGGTAGAAGTGCTTCTGTGCCGCTTCGATGAGGCGCTTTCGAGTGTCTCCGGCCATGCCCGTTCCCTCGGTTCAATGGTTGACCGCAAGTCAACCGGAAGTGTACTCCAAGTAGATTGTCAGCGATGCGAACGCACCCGATACTTGGCTCCAATTCCTGAAAGGAGTCCCCATGCAACGCACCGTCTTTCTCATCTACGGCATCGTCTGCCACATTCTCTTCCTCGTCGTCTACGCCTGGATGGCGGCCTTTGTCGGCAACTTCGGCTTCGGAGTGATCCCGACGATCGACGGGCCGGCGGAGGATTCGCTCGCCGTCGCCGCGGGGGTCAACCTCTTGCTCATCCTCGCCTTCGGCGTGCAGCACTCGGTCATGGCCCGGTCGACCTTCAAGCGGTGGTGGACGAAGTTCGTCCCCCAGCCGATCGAGCGCAGCACCTATGTCCTCTTCTCCTGCATCCTGATGGCTCTGCTGCTGTGGCAGTGGCGGCCGATGGGCGGCGTCGTGTGGGATGTCAGCACTCCGGCGGCTCGCTGGGCGCTGCATGGCCTCTTCGCCTTCGGGTGGATCATGGTGCCGGCCGTCAGCCTGCTCATCAATCATTTCGACCTCTTCGGCACGCGGCAGGTCTGGCTGAACTGGCGCGGCCGAGCCTACACCCACCTGTCTTTCCGCACGCCGATGATCTACCGGCATGTCCGGCACCCGCTCTACGTCGGATGGATGATCGCCTTCTGGGCCACGCCGACCATGACCATTGCGCACCTGCTCTTCGCGCTGGGCATGACGGCCTACATCCTCATCGCCATCCCCTTCGAGGAGCGCAACCTCATCGAGCACTTCGGGCGCCAATACATCGACTACCGCCGCAGCGTGGGCGGGCTGATTCCCCGGCTCTCATCGCGCTCTGAGCAAGCAGACGCAGAGGGAGGAGCGACGCAGCCATGTGCCTGAGATTCCTGTCCGAAATCCGCCCGACTCATGTTCCGGCGGCATTCATTCCTGCAAGGAGATCAACGATGAAGAACCTCGCCATCGTCATTCGCGATGACGGCTACGACCGCATGCTCACGCCGCTCACCTTTGCCTATGTGCAGGCGAAGCGCGGGGTGCGCGTCGAGATCCTCTTCGTCCTCTGGGCCGTCCGGGCGCTCACCGAGGCGGGGCTCAAGGCGCTGCGCATCGAAGGGCGGCATGCCGAAGAGGAGCAGTGGCTGCGCGAGCGACTCGCGGCCGAAGGCGATCCGGTGGAAATCCATGATTTCCTCCGGGCGCTCAAGGAGACGGGCAACGCCGGCCTGTATGGCTGCCGGCTCGCGGCGGCCACGTTCGGCGTCACCGACACGAATCTGATTCCCGAGGCCGATGGCATCGTTGACCCCGCCTGGTTCCTCAATGAGTGCGCCGCCAAGGCGGATCACTGCCAGTACTTCTGACGCCGGATTCATTCCCAGCCGCGCGCCGTGAGAAGGAGGTGGGCGTCGATGCCGGGCTTGCTGGCTTGCTTCACCGGCACCCGGAAGTTGACGCAGCCATCGCCTGGAATCGCATCCGCTTCGGTCGTCGCGCGGTTGGGCGTGCGGGAGTCGAATCCAAAGCGAACGCGCCACCCGCCGGTCGCCTTGTCATCGGCGATCGCTTCAAGGTTGATCTTGTCGCGGAAGAGGTAGCCGCCTTCGTAGTGGTCGTCGAACCAGAGTCGATTGTCCACCTCGTACTGCGGCACGAGGATGCCGATGTCGATGGTGAAGCCGAGGCTCTGGCGATTCGTGTTGACGCGCTGGGCCCGCGACAGGAACGTGGAGAAGAGGTGGGGCCGGCGCGGCTTGGCGAGGCCGATCTCCTTGTGCCGCAGCAGTTCATCGAATGAGGCAAAGACCGCCGACCCTTCCGCCACCGTCCGCCGGTGCAGATCCCACATCGCTCCGCGCACGCGCACGACGGCTTCGAAGTGATACGAAGCGCGGATGGGCCTGATCTTCTCGCCTCGCTTCTCCTTCTCCTTGTTCTCGAGGTAGATGCGTTCGATCTTGGAGGGCAGGGCGATGGAGTGGACTTCGAGCATGCCATCGACGCGCACGTCGCCGTAGAGGAACCGAACGACGTTCTGGTAGCCCTCTTCGGAGTTGACGATGCCGTAGTGCCCGCTGTGAGCGCGATGGACGAAGGCGCGCGGGCTGGAGCGGCGCACGGTCTGGCCGTCCACCGTCCACGGTCCGGAGACCGTCGCATTGGCGATGCGCACGAGGTCGTCGCTCATCGGCCCGACGGCGCTGCGCACCAGGCCGCCGCTCACCTCGTAGTCGCGCTGGTTTGTGCCCACGACGGTGAAGAACCGATCAGGATCAAACTTGCCGTCGAGCGTGGCGACGCTTTCCTCATCCGGCCCCGGCGCCAGGCCGAGGTACTCGCGCATCCGCTTGCGATTGAAGTTGTCCGCGTTGTTGCGGGTGAAAAAGCCGGGCACGTTGCCGATGAGGCGAAGGTCGATGCCGTTGTGGGGAGTGCCGTAGGTCACGACCTTGTCCACGGCGCTGCGCGCTTGGGCGAGGCGCCTGGCCCGTTCCTGCGGCGTGCGCGACCTGTCGGGCTCATCCAGAATGAAGGTCGAGACCTTGTCATTCTGCAGCATGCAGCGGCAGATCAGCCCGCCCATCGAATGCGCAATGAGGTAGATGCGAAAGGCCTTCCGCGCGGCGGCGTCCTCGCCGCAGATGCGATCGCGCAGGTTGATGATCAGTTCAGCCAGGCCGCGGGCCTGCTGTTCGATCTCCTCGCGCACGCCGGCGCCGAGGTCTTTGGAGGTGATGTCGTAGTAGCGGTAGATGACGATCGGCCGCGGCGGGATCGGCTTGTCGAGGGAGAGTTCCTGGCCGTCTGAGTACACGTCCAGATACTCATACACCTTCATCAATCGCACAAGTGGTGACTCGAAGAAGTGCCGGTTGATCTCGCCCGTCCACGCCTGTCGGACTTTGGTCGAGCCGACGTTGAAGCCGTTGTAGGGGTCGGCGACGGTCTCTTCGACCTCGCTCTGGCCGCCGGCGTAGCCGCGCACATAGATGATGGGGTAACGCCGATCAGTGGTGTTGCTGGGCATGAGGGCTGCCTTTTCTCAGGAGGATCGTTCGATTTCGCTGCGGAAGTTCTGAAGCGTGGTGATGAGACGCTCGGATTTCCTGACGAGTTCCTCTTCGGTCGCACTCTCGAACGAAGAGATCAGGTCGCGTATGCACCTGATCGACTCGCTGAGCGCCTGCACGGTCTTGTCAACGCGCTCGAAGCGGAGGCTTTTGGCGTCGGATTGCAGGCCCGCGGCCCGTTCGCGCAGTTGCTTGGTGAGGCGGGCCAGTTCAGCGCTGCCGGCGGCGAGGCCTTCGAGCCGCTCCTCGATCCCCGCCTTGATGACCGCCGCCCGCGCCGCCTCGGCGATCGCGTCCAGTTCGAGGATCTCCTCGGAATTGGGCGACGATCGCAACTGGTAGTCGGTCAGGCGTCGGTTCATTTTGAGGCGTGTCTGCACGTCGGCGTTGGCGGGCAGGGCCTCGGCCTCGCTCAGGAGGGATTCGAGTTTGGCGCGCCATCCTTCGACGCCTTCAATGCCATCCCATTCGGTGCTCACAGGTCACGCATCCTTTCCACGAGATTCCTGATCTCGATCGCCGCCGACGCGGCCGCCGCGATGCTGATGGTCCGGCCCGACGAGATGGCGGCGCGGAGCTGGGCGTGGGAGGAGGGCCAGGCCTCGACCGCCGCGGCCGCCGCGGCGATGACTTCACGGATCGATCTCGCGCGCTCCGTGACGCCGCGCATCTCTTCTTCGTACTGCGCGTGTCGGCCATCGGTCGCGGCGAGGAGGTCGTCGAGTTCGCGCAGCCGCGCCTGGCTGGCCGGCTCCAGAGCGGCGGCGCCGAGGCGAAAGACCTCACGCCGCGCCTCCTCGATCGATGCGCGGTACGCCTGCTCGTCGCCCCATTGCAGTTGCACGCGCGACCGCGCATCGGCCTCGACCAGTTGCACGATTTCCTCGGCGGTGCGCAGGTCGGCGGCGATGCGGCCGCAGATGAAGTCCACCGCCTCCTGCGCCGGCCCCATCGCCTCCTCGAGCGAGTTCGCCGCGCGGATGCGGTTCACCTGCTGCAGAACGATGCCTGCGACCTCGGTGGTGACCGCCACGATTCCCGCCGGCGGCAGTGCGATGCCCGCAGCGCCGGCGAGACTCGCCACCCCGTCGGCCAGCAACCCGATGCAGGCGCGTGTTTCGCCCGATGCTTCGACGATGGACTGGATCGCGGCGGCGTACTCGGCGACGCCCTTGACGGCCTCAGTCCGCGCCGCCCAGACTTCAGCGAATTGCTCCGCGGCGGCGGCGTCCTCCTCGTAGCGGCGCAACTCCGCTTCGACGGCGCTGCCCGCCGAACTCACCGCCGTCTGGATCGACCACGCCGACTCAACCAGCGGCGTCGCATCGGGCAACGCGCCGCACCCCGCCAGCGCCAGCAGGACGACTGCCGGCGGCAGGAGTTTCAGGCGTCGATTTCGAAAGGACTGAGCGCGCGTGAAGTCGTGCATGATCATCTCCATGAATGATCAGTTCACTGATCCCGATTGAAGTGTCGGCGCGTCAACCGCCGATCGGCAGCACTGAGCCTTCCGGCCAGAGCCAGCCGAAAGTGCCCGCGGTGAGCAGTGCGTAAACCACGCCGTCGATGATGAACTTGCCCGTCGTGCCCCAGGACTGGCCCTTCCAGATCGATTCCTGGAAGTAGCCGACGCAGTAACCGAGCACGGCCGCGGAGCCCGCGACGCGGAAGACATGGAGGTAGTCACTGCTCGCGCCGAGGCTGTACCAGCCGACGTAGGCGACGAGGCAGCCGACGATAAGCGTGTAGACGAACCAGCCGGCGAGGCTGGCGCCGAGATTGAATCCGCCGGGCGGCAGCACCGTGAGATAGCCCACGGGCCCGCGCTTCAACTTCTCCTGCATCTCCGGTGAGCCCATCGCCGACATCGACTCGGCGCAGGGAAACATGTAGGCGCCGGGCGGGACGCCGTGGCTGCGGATGGCGTCGAGGACCGCGTCCTCGTTTTTCATTTTGCCGACATCGCCCTTGTGCCAGGGCGTGGCCATGTGGATGATCGAACTGGCGATGAAGACGAACACCGCCGAAAGAAGAATCGGAAGCCACAGTTGCGTGAGAAACTCCATGACGGACTCCTTCGCACAAGCGTGTCTCGGGCGCGGCGCCTCGCGGCCCGTTGCGCGCGAAAGGGGAAAGTGCCGCACCGATTCAGCCGGCGCATTGTACCGGCGGCCGACGCGCCAGCGGCCAGCGCCGGCCGCGTCTCACCACCGGCTGAAACACGCCGCGGCGCGCCGTGGTGCGCCCACTCGGGCCGCCTCGCGGCCAAGCCGCGGCGCAAGTCAAACAGCCTCAATCACTTGCGGCAAGGCGCCGATCCGCATGAGATTGCCTCGCCCCCGCAAACGGGCGCGCGCACGGCCAGGCGCGTTCCCACCGCTCAGTTCATCCGCGGCGCCGGGCATGCACCGGGTACGATGAGCCGGGGGCGGCGCTGATCCGCTGCTTTCATGGAGGTCCACGCATGCCGCTCTACTCACTCCTCAGGGCCCGCGACTCCGACGACGCCGGCGTTCGCGCCCGCAAAGAGCGCACCGCCGCCAATCTCCTCAAGCTGCGCGCGGCGCTGGCCGCCCACTTCGCCGCCGGCGGCTCGGCGGGCGATCGACTCCGATCCGTCCGCATCGGCACGTGGAACCTGCGCGAGTTCGGGAACACCAGTTACGGCGGTCGCGACGATGAGTGCCTTCACTACATCGCCGAGATCGTCTCGCACTTCGACATCGTCGCGCTTCAGGAGATCCGCGGCGACCTCGCGGAATTCTCCCGCCTCATGCGCCTTCTCGGCCCCGAGTGGGAGTTCCTCGCCACCGACGTGACCGACGGCGGGCCGGGCAACGGCGAGCGAATGGTCTACGCCTACTGCCGGTCGCGCGCGTTCTTCCGGCACATCGCCGGCGAACTCACTCTCGCCGAAGACGGCAAGATCCGCGCCGCCTTCGGCGAGCGGATCCGGCTCGATCCGTCCGTCGAAATCGCCCTTCCGCCCGGCGCCGACCTCAGCGGCGTCTACGACGCCCGGCTGCGCAGCAAGGGAGGCGGCAAGGTGCTCGACCGCGACGTCGAGATCGCGCTCCCGCCCGGATCGACGCTGCGCCTGCCCGGCGGCTGCATGCTCGTCGTTCCCAAGAACTCACCGGTGATCAGCCCCGGCGCCGGCCAGGCACAGATCGACCTGCCGGCGCCGATCGTCGGCGACGACCGGCTGCGCCTGCGCTGGCCCAACGGCTCATTCGACGATTCGCTGCGTCAGTTCGCGCGTACGCCGTATCTCATCTCGTTCCAGGCCGGCTGGCTCAAACTCAACCTGTGCACGGTGCACATCTACTACGGCGAGGAGGAGGATCCGGAAAGGCTGGAGCAGCGCCGCCGCGAGATCGAACTGCTCACCGCCGCGCTCGCCAGGAAGGCCGAGGGCGAACTCAAATACGATCGCCGCGCGTTCCTCGGCGTGCTGGGCGACTTCAACATCATCGGCGCCGGCCACCCCACCATGGCCGCGCTCGAAAGCAGCGGCTTCGTCATCCCCGAGGCGCTCAAGTCGATCCCCGGCACCAACGTCGCCAAGGACAAGACCTACGACCAGATCGCTTTCTGGAAGCCGGCGCAGGACCGCGGCTATGCGCGTCTCGACGTCATCGGCGCGGGGGTCTTCGATTTCTTTGAGCACATCTACACCGGGGCCGATGAGACGATCTACCGCCCGCAGATGAAGCCGAACTGGAGTTTCAAGACCTGGCGGACGTACAAGATGTCCGACCACCTGCCGATGTGGATCGAGTTGCGCAGCGACTTCAGCCGGGAATTCCTGGAGACGGTTCCGTAGGTCGGGAGCGCTGCTCTGAGCGCGGTCCGGCGGTTGGGTGTGTGCGCGCGGCGGGGCGCTGATCCGGAATCGATCGTCCAAGTGCCGGGCCTGCGCCGAGCCTTGTCCCGACCTGCCGGCCTTCCGCGCGGGCGACGCCCGGATAGACTCCCGCCTCTCTCGGAAAGGAGTCGCCGGGCATGAGTGATCGCAGCGGGGCGGTGCGGATCGGGTTGATCGGAACCAAGTTCATGGGGCGGGCGCACAGCAACGCCTGGCTCAAGGTCGGGCGGTTTTTCGACCTGCCGCGGGCCGTCGAGATGCGCGCTGTCTGCGGCCGCGACAAGGTTGAGACCCCCGCCTTCGCGCAGCGCTGGGGGTGGAAGGACGCGCTGACTGACTGGCGCGGGATGATCGCCGACAGCGAGATCGACCTGATCGACATCGGCACGCCCAACAATCTGCACGCCGAGCAGTCGATTGCTGCGCTCGAAGCGGGCCTGCACGTCGCGTGTGAGAAGCCGCTGGCGGGGACGCTGGCCGAGGCGAGGCAGATGCGCGACGCGGCCCGCAAGGCTCGCCGGTGCAGGACCTTCGTCTGGTTCAACTATCGCCGCTGCCCGGCGGTGGCGCTGGCGCATCGCCTCGTCGCCTCTGGGCGTCTCGGGCGGATTTACCACGTGCGCGCGGCGTATCTTCAGGAGTGGGGCGGGCCGGACACGCCGCTGGTCTGGCGCTTCAAGGGCGACGTCGCCGGCTCGGGCGCGCATGGCGATCTCAACGCCCACATCATCGACATGGCCCGCTTCATCACCGGCGATGAGATCACCGAAGTCGTCGGCGCGATCGAGGAGACGTTCATCAGGCAGCGCGTGATTCCAGAGAGCGCCGGCGCGTCCATAAAGGGCAACGCCGGCAAGGGCGCCGCGAAACCGCAAGCGGCGAAGGGGCGCACGGGGCGCTCGACCGTCGATGATGCGGTCCTGTTTCTCGCGCGATTCAAGGGGGGCGCGGTCGCGAGTTTTGAAGCCACGCGCCTCGCCACGGGCAACAAGAACCGCAACACCATCGAGATCAACGGCGAGCGCGGCGCGATCCGCTTCGACTTCGAGCGCATGAATGAACTGATGTATTACGATGCGACCGGCGAGGCGGCGACGCGCGGCTGGACGACGATCATGTGCACTGACGCGGCCAACCACCCCTACGCCTCTGCGTGGTGGCCCGACGCCCACGTGCTCGGCTACGAACACGGCTTTGTCAACATGGCGGCGGACATCATCCGCATGATCGCCGGCGGCAAACCCGAAGTGCCCATGCCCGACTTCGAGGATGCGTACCGGACGCAGTGCGTCCTCGAAGCGGCGATCGTCTCAGCGCGCGAGCGCCGGGCCGTGGCGATAAGTGAGTTCAAGTGATCGGCGAGCGCTTCTGCGTACTCCGCGATGTCCCGCTGCGGCTGCATTGCTCCCTCCCCCGGCTTTGCGGGGGAGGGCTGGGGTGGGGGCATTCGTCAGCGTGCCGTGCGACAGAAAAGAGAGACCGCACAATCTGTGAGGGCGCCCCCTCCCCTTCCCCTCCCCCGCAGAGCCGGGGGAGGGGTTCGCCGTTCCAGCGCAGCGCGGTTGTCAGAGCGCCGGCGGGAGGATGGAGTGATGGGTAAGGTTCCCCATGAACCAAGCGCCTGAGCAGAGCGGGTATGAACGGGTGCGGTACGTTCCTGCGGGTGAATCACCCTGGTCGCTGCTCTTCGGGGCGGTGATCTTCGGATACGCCGGGTTCATGTTTGCGTGGAGCACGCACCCTGCGGCGCAGATGGCGATGTGGTCGCTGCGGGTGCTGGCGATCGCCTTTGCGATGACCATCGCGGTCATGCTGGCGGCGCCGCGCGTCGGGGTGTGGCTGAGACTGGCGGTCGTGGCCCTGGCGGCGATTCTGCTGTGCGCCTCGGGCGCGTGGATGCTCGCTGTCAACGGCGGAAGGGACCTCTTCGCCTGGCTGCTCATCATCATGGGAGTGTTTGATGGAGCCGAGGCCATCCGATACGTCACCGCTCGCCGGGCGATGCGGCTGTGAGGGCGTCGGCCAGATGACGCTTGCAGCCGCGGTGGACTTCGTCGAGCCTTGCCATTGATCGACAACCCGGTATCTTGCTTCCATGACCAGAGGACAGCGGGCGGCGAAGTGGGGGAGGCGGGCGCTGATTGCGGCGGGGGTGCTGCTGCTGCTCGCAGGTCTCTTCTGGCTGTTCATGCCGCTCCTGTATGGGCCGGAAGTCGCCCCCGGACTCATGGGAGTCATCGGCTTCTATGCCGAATCGGAGTCGCTTTACGCGGCGGTGCTCGCGGTGTATCTCGGCCTGTTCTTCTGCACGCAGTGGTTCTTTCTGCGGCCGCGGCGGGAGTGGACGATGCGGGCGACGCTGCGCGGCCGGCCGATGAAGCGGTCGATTTTCTCCGCGGCGCTCATCGCGTCGATCCTCTCAGTCGGGCTGGCGGCGACGCTGCTCGAGATTCCCGACTGGTGGCGCTACGTCGTGGCGACGAACTGGGGAGCGGGTCAGAGGCTCGAGGTTCATCCGGATGAAGTCACCGCCGGCGGCGTCAGCGTGCAGCCGGCCCCACCCCCGCCCGCGCTGGATATCGACGACGTGGACTTCCGCGTCTGGCCCGGCCTGGTTGCGATCGCCCTTGCCTGGAGCGCGTGGGCGCTGATCTTCTGGCGCTATTGGCGGGCGGGCGACCGCTACACGCAACTCACACGGATGATCCGCGGGCTGCTGGTCGGGAGCATTCTTGAGGTGTTCGTGGCGACGGCGGTGCACGCATTCGCCTATCGCCGCGATGAGTGTCACTGCTGCCGCGGCTCATACACGGGGCTGGTCTTCGGCGGCACGGCGCTGCTGTGGGTCTTCGGACCTGGCATCATTCTGCTCTACAGGCGGGAGCGGCACCGCCAGCGCCTGCTGCTGCCCACGTGCATCGAATGCGGCTACGACCTGCGCGGCATCGCGGTCGAGAAGTGTCCCGAGTGCGGCGGATTGCTCCCCGATGAGGTGGTGGCTCGAATGAGAGAATATCAGCGCGATGCGAGCCGCTCCGGCGAGCGCTTGACGGCGGCGGGAGATGGGGCGCCGTTGGGGTAGTGGTCCTGAAGGGCGGTGACGCGCCACTGTGAAGCCCGCAGCGCTTCGATGGCGCGGACGACGGCGGCGGCGCAGGTGCGCGTCGTCGCCATGGGGATGCCCTGGCGCACCACCGCGGCGCGGATCTTGCCCTCATCCGTCTTCGCCCCCTTGCGCGTCGGGGTGTTGATGATCATCTGCAGTTCGCGGTTCTTGATCATGTCGAGGACGTTGGGGCGCACGCCTTCGCTGATCTTGCGCAGCACTTTCGTCTCGATGCCGTGCTCGGCGAGGACGTGGTGCGTGCCGCTGGTCGTGTAGACGCCGAAGCCCAGCGCGACGAGTTTGCGCACGAGATCGACGATGGCTTCCTTGTCGCTTTCGCGCACGGAGATGAAGACGTTGCCGGTGGTGGGGAGGAAGACGCCGGCGCCCATGAGGGCCTTGGCGTAGGCGAGTTCGAAGTCGCGATCGACGCCCATGACTTCGCCCGTCGAGCGCATCTCGGGGCCGAGGATGACATCGACGCCCGGGAACTTCTTGAAGGGGAAGACGGATTCCTTGACGGAGATGAACCGCGGGTTGGTGTTCTCGGCGAGGTTGAGCGATTCGATCGTTTCGCCGGCCATGACCTTCGCCGCGGCCTTGGCCCAGGAGACGCCGGTGGCCTTGCTCACGAAGGGTACGGTGCGCGAGGCGCGGGGATTGACCTCGAGGATGAAGATCTCATCGCCGAGTTCGCTGTCTTCCTTGACGGCAAGTTGAACGTTCATCAGCCCCTGCACGCGCAGACCCTGCGCGAGTTGGCGCGCGATGGTCTTGATGCGCTTGACGACCGGCGCGTGCAGGCTGTAGGGGGGCAATGTGCAGGCGGAGTCGCCGCTGTGAACGCCCGCCTGCTCGATGTGCTCCATCACGCCGCAGATGAGCGCCTGCCCGCTCCCGTCAGCGCCGTAGTCGGCGATCACGTCCACGTCCACCTCGTAGGCGTCGTCGAGGAACTGGTCGATGAGGATGGGAGCGTTGGCGAGGTCGCTGGCGCTGACGGCCTTGGCCATGTAGCCGAGCAGGGCCTTCTGATCGTCGCAGATCTCCATGCCGCGGCCGCCGAGGACGTAACTGGGCCGCACGAGCACCGGATAGCCGATGCGTCCGGCGATCTCGACGGCCTGATCGATGCTCCGCGCGATGCCGCTGCGCGGCTGCATGAGGTTGAGGCGATTGAGCAGGTCGCGAAAGCGGTCGCGATCTTCGGCGAGATCGATGGAATCGACGCTGGTGCCGATGATCGGCGCCCCGCCCGCGAGCAGGCCGTGCGCGAGGTTGAGGGGGGTCTGTCCTCCGTACTGCACGATGACGCCGTGGATGAGCCCGTTGCGGCCGTGCGCATCGGTTCCGGGCCCGCCGAGGGGTCGGCCGTTGAGGCGCTCAATCACGTTGAGCGTGTCTTCAAGGGTGAGCGGCTCGAAGAAGAGCAGATCAGAGGTGTCGTAGTCCGTCGAGACGGTCTCGGGATTCGAGTTGATCATGACCGACTCGAAGCCGAGCTCGCGCATCGCAAACGACGCCTGGCAGCAGCAGTAGTCGAACTCGATGCCCTGGCCGATGCGGTTGGGTCCGCCGCCGAGGATGACGACCTTGCGCCGATCGGTGATGCGGATCTCGTCCTCGCACGTAGCCCCCGGTGAATCACCCGGGGTTGAATAGGGCGTCTCGTACGTCGAGTAGTAGTAGGGCGTGATCGCCTCGAACTCCGCGGCGCAGGTGTCCACGAGTTTGTAGACCGGCTCGATGCCCAGGCGGCGGCGATGCTCGCGCACGCGCAGAATCGCCGGCGTCGAGATGTCGCCGATGTAGAGGTTCGCCAGTTGCGGGTCGGAGTAGCCCAGGCGTTTGGCCTCGGCGATGACCTCGGGCGGCACTTCTTCGAGTTTCGTGTAGGAGCAGAGGAGGTCCTCGAACTCGACAAGTTGGCGGATCTGGTCGAGGAACCACTGATCGATGCGGGTGAGGTCGTGAATCTGCTCATCCGTCCAGCCCATCTTCATGGCGTAGCGGATGTAGTAGAGCCGGCCCTGGCTGGGCACACCGAGTTTGCGCCGCAGTTTCTCCGTCTCGATGGGCCAGACGAGTGGCGAGCCATCGGCGGCGAGGCCGGTCGGACTGTTGATGTCGAGACTGAGTTGCCGGTTGTGCTCGATGGCGCGCGTCGCTTCGAGCCACTTGTCGTTCTTGTCCAGGCCCAGGCCGAAACGCTTGACTTCCATCGAGCGGATCGCCTTCTGAAGGCTCTCCTTGAAGGTGCGGCCGATCGCCATCGCCTCGCCGACGCTCTTCATCTGCGTGGTGAGCGTTTCATCCGCCTCGGGGAACTTCTCAAAGGTCCAGCGCGGCATTTTGGTGACGATGTAGTCGATCGTCGGCTCAAAGCAGGCGCTCGTCGTGCCCGTGATGTCGTTGCGCAGTTCGTCGAG
>JBDIVQ010000092.1:0-16244 GCA_039794345.1 Phycisphaerae bacterium
ACGCCACGGGGTAGATGGATCTCGCGACCCGCGCCGTGTGCGGCGCTCACTCGCTACGCTCGTTCGCACCGCACACGGCTTCCTGCAAACATAGTTGCTACAGAATAAGATACAACGGGTGGAGCGAATCGCGGGCGCAGCCCCGCGAGCGGAACCCGTGGATGGCGTCGCGCGTCGATCGGCCGGCCCCGGGAGGGGTCGCGGAGACGCCGGCATTTCCTTCGAGACAATTCGGAGTGACTCGCGCCGCGGCACTTCCACCGCTTCCTTCGCCCCATCCGGGGCGAGATAAGTCAAACCGCACTCGCTTCCACGGGTGGAGCGATGCGAAGCATCGCTCCACCCGTGGCTGGCTACATTCCGCGACTCCTCCGGAGTCAAATCCAGGATGCAGTCCGCTGCACATGCGATAGTCTCGCACCATACCATCCCTCCGGACCACGGCACCCGCGCGCGATGAGCCGCAATATGATCCGTTGATGCGACACAGATGGCGCAGCACGTGCAAGTGGGGCGGGGCGGTGCTGACCGTGCTGCTGCTTGTGGTGTGGGTGGGGAGTCGCTGGTGGGCGTGCTCGATGGGCATTCCCCACGCTTGCAGTGTGAACATCAACGCCAGATGCCTGTTCCTCCAATGGAGCAACTCCGCCTCGCTGACTCCGACGGCGTTTGACTGGTCAGGGCCGCATCGGAACATATTGGCCTTTGACTGGTGGTTCCACCATCATCGACTCACATCTGGAACGGGCGAGACCATCACTTTGGTTTTCATCCCAGTCTGGGCGCTGGCAGTTGTGACTGCGGTTCCGACGGCCTGGCTCTGGCACCGCGATCGCCGCCGCGCGCCGGGCCTGTGCATCAAGTGCGGCTACGACCTGCGCGGGGCGGACCATGCAGCGTGCCCGGAGTGCGGGGTTGCAGTTCCCGTCGGACCGGGTGCGAGGAATGGCGGATGAGACTCGGATCAAGCAGCACGCTGACATGGATACGCGCGGCGGCGCCGACGATGCTCTGGGCGCTCGCTTTGCTCGTGCTCACCAACATCTTCTGGGCGGTCTGGGGCGCGATGGATATCGGCCATCCGTCCATTCTCGGCGACACGAAACGGAAGATCGGATCGGAGACCCTCGGCGACTTGAGCGCCGTACTCGTTGCGGCGCGGGCGCGCAGAACGCGGACGACGTACGACGTGGGCCGGAACACTCCCGAGAACATCGCCGGGTTGTTCCCGAACGAACCGGCAGCGCCGCTGGACGCTGTGGCGCCCGGATGGCTGCGCCGCCGCTTCGCCGATCCCGCTTCGCCGCTGGGCGCGGGGACACCGGCGCGGGGCTGGTTCGCATCAGTCGGCTGGCCGGTGCGGCTGCTCTGGTGCGGATTCGAGGCTGAGGAAGGACAACCCCGCGAGGTCGTCCCGCGCACCGGGATCAGGATTCGTGAGCCGAAGCGGTTCAAGGGTCGGTTGGACGGCATGATGCCCCTTCGTCCAATCCTGTTGGGGCAGGCGGCGTATGCGGCGTTCTGGCTCGGCGTCGTACTTTTCGTGCCGCGGGCCAAGAGGCGCATCGAACGATGGATCGTCGAGTGCGGCTGCACGCGCGCTCAGTGCCGGCGCAGCACGAGGCAGTTCGTCATCTACGCGGTGCAGGGCGGCTGGATCAACGTCCGCACGCTCAGCCGCCTCGGTCTGCTGCTCCTCGCCGGGCTGATCGCGAATCTCGCCGTGGCGTGGGCGTGCGCCGCGTG
This sequence comes from Phycisphaerae bacterium, assembly GCA_039794345.1. Lineage (GTDB taxonomy): Bacteria > Planctomycetota > Phycisphaerae > Phycisphaerales > UBA5793 > UBA5793. Next base: position 1,747 of record JBDIVQ010000092.1, read on the forward strand.
GGTGGCGCCGGTGGGCAAGACGTCCATCGCCCGCCTGACACCTATTTCCGAAGGCGTCTGCGAAGGGGAATCCCGACTCGACCGCTTCGGGCGATCGCTCATCTTCCGGGCACGGACGCGAGAATGGAAGTACATGCTCAACGGCGTGCTGGAGTATGCCCTGTGGGACCACGATTCGAATGTTCATGCGGAGATTCGCGCTGGCTGGCCTTGGCGCGCGTGGACGTGCCGCAACCTCGGTTACATGGAGATGACCTCGTGGACGGGGATCATGAGGACGGGCGGGCCAGGGTCGAGTGAGACGAATGGCGGCATTGACCTGTCACCCTTCAGGATCGGGATTCCGCAGCGGTCGTGGCGCGCGCTGCCGTATCAGCCGCTGTGGTTCGGCGTCATCGGCAACACACTCTTCTTTGCGAGTCTCCTCTGGTTGCTCGTGGTCGTTCCGCGGGTGTTGCGAAGGATGAATCGCCATCGGCGCGGTCAATGCACGTCCTGCGGCTATGACCTGCGCGGTGCGGACCACGCGGTGTGCCCGGAGTGCGGGGCGAGCGTGGCTCGAAACGGCGCATCAGCGCCTGCCGCCTGACACGAAGGCGAGCGCCGCGCCCGGGGGCCGAAAGGGTCCCAGGGGCCTTTTCCATCCCGTTCCGCGGCGTGTGGCGAACCGGCATCCTGTGCACTACAATGTATGTAAGACGGCGCCCGGGAACGGTCATGAGTGAGATCCACATCGAGTGGGACAGACGCAAGAGTGCGTCCAACTGCAGGAAGCATCGCGTCTCGTTCGAAGAGGCGGCAACGGTCTTCTTTGATCCCCAGGCACTGCTTCGCGACGATCCGGACCACTCGATCGCAGAGGAACGATTTGTGATGCTCGGGCTGAGTTCACGCCTTCGAATGCTCGTGGTCTGCCACGCGTTGCGGGAAGGCGGCCGACTCATACGGATCATTTCGGCGCGACGGGCGAATGAAGCCGAGCGTGCCCAGTACCTTCAACGGTGGAAACCATGAGAAAGCACTACGACTTCTCCAGCGCCTCGAAGAACCCCTATGCCCGCAGGCTCAAGAAGCAGATCACCATCCGCCTCAATCCCGCGGCGATCGAGTACTTCAAGCGGATGTCGGAGGAAGTCGGGGTTCCCTATCAGACGCTCATCGACCTCTACCTGACGGACTGCGCCGCGAAGGGGCGCCGCCTCTCGATGCGCTGGCGCGAGAGCGCGTGATGCGAACTCCGTCTCGGGCTTCCTTCAACCCTCGGCTGCCGCCGACGGCTGTTGATGCGTGTCTCCACTTCCGGTGACATCAATCGTGGCGCATCAGGGCGGTTTCCCTGATTGCGTGGCGATCGCGGCGCGCCATCGATACTCGGGAATACCTCATGCCGCGCCGCCGATTCACCTCGGGGGCCGCGGCGCGCCGTCGCCGACCGAAGGGAGACACCATGAACCCGATCCAGGCGCGTCCGTTCGCGAACGCTTGTTCATTGCGACTGATTCTCATTTCCATCGCACTGGGCGGGGCGGCTGAGGCGCCGGGTCAGCACCCTTATCCCTCACTGCCCGACTGGGTCTCGGGCGACCTCCGCTACTCGACCGGCGGGGCGCTGGCCGACATCAACGGCGACGGTCTGTTCGATCTCGTCGTCGCCAACGGCAACGACATGCGCCGCGAGCGCGTCGCCGTCTACTACAACCGCGAGGGCGTCTTTCCCTCCTCGCCGGACTGGGAATCGGCCGACAGCGAGTACAACGGCCACCTCGACATTGCGGACGTCAACGGCGACGGCTGGCTCGATGTGGCGGTCGCGGTCCTTCTGCCAGACGTCAGCAGCGCCAAGGTCTATCTCAACAACGGCGGCACACTCTCCGCTTCGCCCGACTGGCGCTCCAACGAGTCCGACGCAACCTTTGGCTGCGCCTTCGGCGACATGAACGGCGACGGGCGGCCCGACCTCGCTCTCGCCTCCGGGTGGATGTACGGCGGCAACAACTTCCCCGCGCGCGTCTATCTCAATGTCGGCGGGATGCTCTCGCCCTCGCCCGGCTGGTCCTCGCGACTGGACTACATCTACAACGGCTGCATCTGGGAGGATGCGGACCGCGACGGGTGGTTCGACCTCATCGAAGTCGGATCGTTCAGCGAGACTGTCGTCTTCCGCAATGAGGGCGGGATGCTCAGCGCCGACCCCGCCTGGTCAACGAACGACTCTGCGCGGCAGGACGCCATCATGGCGGTTGCGGGCGATGTCAACGGCGATGGCTGGGCGGACCTCTTCACCACCGACAATACACAACTCTACGGCTCGGGCCGCTTCCGACAGTACGACGGACTCAACACCGGCTACTACACGCGCACCGCGACGTGGAGCTTCTATGAGGGCTACGGCTCGGCCGTGGCGCTCGCGGATGTCAATCTCGACGGCCTGCTCGATCTGGCGACGGGCGCGTGGTGGGACAACACGCGGCTCTTCTACAACGAGGGGGCCGGCCTGCCTGCGAACCCCTCGTGGTCGAGCGGGCGCACGTCGGTCATCGAGAAGATCGTCTTTGGCGATGTGAATCCGCACTGCGGCGTCGAACAGCGGCATACCGACGTCTTCGACGCGCCGCAGGGGCGGCCGCGGCAGTTTCATCTCTCCCGCCGGCAGATCGGCACGGTGACGGATGTCCGACTCGACGGCCAGAGCGTGCCGCGCACCGCCTACACGTTTAACCGTGAGAGCGCCTGGGTGAGCGTGGATCTCAATCGGGCAGGAAGGGTGCTGGAGGTCGATTACACCTGGTCGCCGGAGATCGACATGGCGATCACCAACTGGGATCCGACGGTGGGCAACTTCCTCTACTTCAACCGATTCTTCGTGGACTGCAACGGCAACCAGCAACCCGACGGCTGCGACATCGTCGAGGGGCGTTCAAGGGATGACAACAGCAACGGCATTCCCGACGAGTGCGAAGGGCCGCGACTGCTGGTGGATGGGTCGTGCCCGGGCGGCGGGCCGATCAGCGTCGAGTGGAGCGGCGCGACGCCGGGCGGTCAGGCGGCGCTGATTTTCGCGCTCAATCGCGGCTCGTTCGCCGTGCCGCCGCAGTATCCCTGCGGCGGGACGCGGCTGGGGCTGGGCGCCGGCCAGATTCGCGTGGCATGGCAGGGCGGCGCGGGGGCCGACGGCAGCCGCGTGCTCAACGGCACCATCCCGCGCAGCGCCTGCGGGGGATACATGCAGTTGCTCGACATCGCTACCTGCCGCACGAGCAACGTCGCAGGCGTCGAGTAGCGCCTCTGCACATCATTCGCGTCGCCTCCGCGCGGCCGTCATGCATTCACCCCGGAGCGGGTCGATGCATGGCGCCAATTCCCGCCGCCGGCCTCACGGTGTCGCGCTTCGCGGTATTGAGCGAAGCACAGCGAGCGCGCCAGAGCGATCACACGCCCCTGCCCGCCGCACTGCACTCTCGCTCAGAGTCGCGAGCGTGCAGTGGCACCCCGTTTCACGCGGGGTGGCATCGAACGCCGCCGCTCCCGGCGGAGTTCGATGGCGAACGTGCGAAGGCGCTCATTTGCCCTTGCTCGCCGGCACACATCGCCTCCAGCGTCTCTCAGCGCCGGAAGGTTGCATCAGCGCGGACGGCCTCGCCCGCGGCGACCGCTACCTGCTGCACGCTTTCGCCGAGAATCGGATGGTGGAAGACAACCTCGTACTCTCCGGGCGGCAGGCCGGCGATCTGGTAGACGCCGCGCTCGCCCGTCGCACTGTGGTAGGAATGGTCGAAGGAGTAGATGAGCGCGTTCATCCAGGCGTGAACTTCGCACTTGAGGCGCATGCCCATCTCCGCCGTGCCGAACTGCTTCGTCTCGACCATTCCCTGCACGGGCTGGCCGACGTTGAACGAGGGGTTCTGCTCGGCCGCGAGTTTGAGGTTGTGATTCACCGGGTCGCTGTTGCGCAGGCTGAGCGTCTGTCCGGTCGTGATGGTGGTTACGTGGGGATGGTAGATGCACCCGTTCTGGTCGATCAGTTTCGGCCCATCGAGAGGGTTCTTCCCGGCCGGCGCATTGCGGACAAAGACGACGACGTCCGCGAGCGTGCCGTTGCCGTTGACGACGATCTCGCTGGTGAGCGGGGCGGGCAGCCCGCGCTGGCGTGCGATCGCCTGGCAGTTGGCGTCGAGGCGGATCCGGTTGCGCCGCGGGGGCTGGCCGTCAAACAGCGCCAGGCCGGCGATCGAACCGGTCGCGCCGTCCGCGTTCGCGAGGGCGGCTTTGAGGGCCGCCTCGCGGTCCTCCGCCTGCTGCTCGGGGGTCAGGTCCTTCGGGGCTTCCGCGGGCGGCGCGGAGGGCGGTGCCTCGGGCTGCCCGGCCGGTTCGGCCGGCGCGGACTCTGATTCCTGCGGAGGTGAAGCGGGCGGTGCTTCGCCGCGAGCCTCCGCCTCGGCGCGGCGCTGCTGCGCCAGAGCCTCGAGGTCGATGGCGGCGGCAGGCTGCTCCTGCCCGCCGAGCAAGTGCTCACCCACCGTGTAGCGGCGCTGCCCGGCCGCGAAGAGCCAGCGAACAATCAGGTCCATCTGCTCTTCGGGGTCCTTGCCGAAGAGCAGTTCGTTCTTCAGCCGCGTCTCCTCGGGATAGGCGGCGAAGGCGCTGACGTTGCCGTTGGGACCGAAGAGCGTGGGCATCTTGGTGCCCGGCATGATCGCCAGCGGCTTGCGCAGCCAGTTCTTGACGTAGTCCTCTTGAAGGCGGACGTGTACGAGGCTCAGGTTGGGGGCGCTGATGGCCTCGTAGAGGCCGGGCTGCTTCTCCTCGGCGGGGGCTTGGGCTCCGTAGGGATCCTGCTCTTCGCCGCCGCCGTAGGGGTCTTCTTCACCCGCGGCGTAGGGATCGGCTTGCTCTTCGCCGCCGCCGTAGGGATCTTCCTCGCCGCCGTAGGGATCGGGCTCCTCGGTCCCTTCTTCGGCGCCCTGCATGAGTTCGGCCTGCTGAATCTCGAAGATGCGTTCGAGTTTGTCCCATTCGCCGAGGCGATGGCAGGCGAAGCAGCCGAGATCGGTAACGAGTTTCTCGCCCAGCGCGAACTCCTCGGGGGACATGTCGTCCGGCGGGGGCGCCTGGAAGGGATAGTCGACCCCTTCGTACACCTCGCGGAGGAAGTGCAGGTCGTACCAGATCTCGCCGTGCTTGCGCGCGAAGTCCGCCTCGGAGTCGCGGCGTGAGGGGAAGAGATTGGGGGCGTAAAGGCCGTATTCACGCGCCGACTGCACCAGCGCCTCGCGCGTCTTCTGGAAGGGCTCGGGCATGAGCATGCGGCCGACGGCTTCTTGAGCGGCGACGCGGGCGAGGTCATCGGCCGCCTTGGCCGTCACCCCTTCGGCCAGCGCTTCGTCGAAGCGCTCGCGGTAGCGCCGCTGGTATTCGTCGGCCAGGGCCGCATCCACGCTGCGCAGATGCCGGTCGATGGCGCGGGCGTCCATCGTCGTCTGGCCGGCGATGTAGTCAACGAGCCACTGCGTCTCCTGGGGCGTGAGGTTGAAACTCGGCATGCGAACCTTGAGCCACGGCCGCAGCATCTCCACGTTGTTGAGGAACGAGTAGAACCACGCGTGCTGCGTCTTGGCCCCGTTGCCGACGATGCGCGGCGGCGCGTTGGGGAGGTTCTCCTGCGTGAGCGAATAACTCACGCTTCCGTCGCGCCCGCGCACCTCGAAGTACTGGCGGATGTTCGGCGTGTTGTTGTCGATGTCGTGGCAGCCGAAGCAGTTGAACGCCTCGGCCATCAGGCGCCCGCGGGCGCGCATCGTCGCGAAGTCGTCGCCCGTGTTCTGCAGGTTGCCGCGGACGAGCGGCGGTTTGAGGCTCGTCACGTAGGCCACCAGCGCCTCCGCCTCCGAGTCGCGCAGGAAGAAACGCGGCATGCGCAGTTTGAGGTACGGCTCGCCGACGGAGCGAATCTCAACGTCCGCATCCGTCAGCCCCGAGTCCTTCTTCGTCTCGGCATCGACGTAGCGCCCCTCGAGGCGGATCAGCCGCAGCGATGGATCGCGCCGGCTCGTGTAGACGATCTCGCCGGCCCCGGTCATCTCTCCTTCGTTGCGCAACTGGTTGCGGTCGAAGATGCGGCTGTTGTGCAGTTTCGCGTAGAGATAGCCGCGGCGGTCGTTGCTCACATGCTCCCACGCGAGCGAGCGGCTGTCGAGGCGCGGATCAGCGGGGTCTCCCTGCACCTTGACCGCGTCCTCCGTCAGCCCCTCGCGCTCGACGAACCACAGATCGACGGCCTGCGGCCGCTGGTGCTCGAAGATGTGCTCGTAGAAGCCGAAGTCGAGTTTGTGGGGGTCCTTCCGTCCATACGCGGAGAGGTTGGCGGAGACGGCGAGGGAGGAATCGAAGCCGGAGATCTGGTGGCAGCCGAAGCAGCCGTAGTGCTGGATCATCCGGTTGCCCAGGTCCATCTGCTTTTCTTCGAGGGACATTGCGGCCACTCGCTCGCGGGCCGCCCCTTCGGAGATCGCGTTCTTCTGGAGATTGACGAGCAGGGCGTCGATCATCTGTTCGTCGGCTTCGAAGTGCTGCGGTTCGTAGGATGGATGCTCCTGCGTGAGCAGGTACGCCGCCAGGTCAAGCGCTTCCTGTTCACTCAGGCGGAAGCGCGGCATGATCGTGTAGTCGGAGTAGTGCGTCGGGTTGCGCAGCCAGTCAAAGATCCACGCCTGCGCCTGTTCCCGGCTGCGCCCGTGGAGCAGTTTCGTCGCCACGCCGGAGAGTTCCGGAGCGACCTTGCTGTACCGCTGGGCCTCGTGCGCCATGAGGTACCAGTGCAGCCGCGTGTACTGCTCGGGCTTGATGCGCGGCGAGGGCCGCCCGGAGCCGTCCACGACGAAGAAGCCGACGTTTGACTCCTCCGTTTCCGCGCCGGTGACCCCTTCGTTGGCGGCCGAGTCGGCGGCGATGCGCTGCAGCGCGCCCTCGCGGTCGAGGCCGAAGCGCTCCTGGAGGTCGTAGGTTACCCAGTCCAGACCCGACTCGTTGACGTTGGAGTGGCACGCGAGGCAGCCGACCGCCTTGAAGAGTTCGCGTCCCGCCTCGGCGCTGCCGGCGGCGTTGAGCCCCGCGTCCGAGGGAATCGCCTCCGGCTCATACGCCGGCTTGGCGGGATCGTCCCCAGCGTTCACGAGATAGCGGGCCATGGCCGCGACCTCCGCGCGAGTGCGGCGGATATCCAGCGGGGAAGAGTTGTTGGAGGTCATGAAGAAGTGCGGCATGCGCGTGTTCGGGCGGAAGGCCTTGGGCGCCCACGTCCACGAGGCGATCATGTCCTCGCTCAACTTCTCTTTCACGTGCACCAGGCTCGGGCCGATCTGCCGCACGTCCGGCAGGCCGGGCTGACCTCGCAGCGGGCTGCCCAGCGAATCAACCGCGTGGCAGTTGACGCAGCCGAGGTCGGTGAAGAGCAGCCGGCCCTGCGCCAGCGTCGGCGCCGCGTCATCGATCTCCATCTCGTCGGTGTGGCAGCGGTTGCAGGACGACTCGACGAAGCGGAGTTCATGCATCGGGCGCTCCCAGTAGTGGAACTCGATGCGATGCCAGCCGTATCGATCCTCCCAGAGGCGCTGCTGCTTCACGGCCCGGTTCAGTTCACCGCGGCGCAGATCCACGTACGCGGCGGCGTCGGCGCCGTGCGGCTCATTCGGCATGCCGAAGGGATCGGCGTAGCGCGATGGATCGGCGTACCAGTGCTCATCGTGGAACATCTCGGCGCCGTGCTCCTCGCCGGCGGTGTGGCTTGCGGACGCGTGTGATTCGGGCTCCTCCGCGCCGAGACCGGCGAGGACGACCCGCGGCGCCTGCGAATCGGCGGGGCGCTCGACGCGGCGTGATTCCGCGCCGCCGCGCAACTGGCGGGTAATCTCTGCGTCGCCCCCGACGGAGCGAACGAGGAAATCCGGCACGAGCATGCCCGTGCGGGCGTCCACCCACATGTTCTGCGGGGTGTGGGCGGTGTGTACGAACTGCGTCTCCTCGCCCGAGCCCTCGTGGCAACTCGTGCAGCCCATGGTCGCGATCGGGTGCTTGGAATCCGGGTCGGCGTAGAGATCGAGTTGGGGGTGCGCGAGAATGAGGCGGCTGGGGCTGAGTCGGCGGCGGCCCTTGGCCGGGGCCTGGGCGTTGTACTCCTCCACCAGCGCGTGGCGGTACGCATCACGCAGCGCGCGGCGCTGCTCCTTGTTCAGGGACGCCTCGGCGATCTCACTGAGCGTCAGCCGGTAATCGGCGAGCGGAGCGTACCACGCCCTCCAGTCCGCGGGCCAGTCGGCGGTCAGCGCCTCGAAGATGGCGCGAACATCGTCCATTGCCGCGATGCGCCCGCCTTCCGCCGGCTTCCAGCGCGACTTCACGGGATGCGACGCCTCCGCCGATTCGTAGAGCGACGCGTAAGTGGAAACGAGGGCTCGCTGCGCGTCGCCCAGCCGCCGCCGCGATTCGCCGCTCGAATCCGGGACCGCTTCCGCGGTGCGCTCCCAGAACGCGAGCATCGAGACGGCCGGCAGGTTCTCGCGGACCACCCCCAGTGCTGCTTCTTCGCCGCCCTCCCCGAAGCGGTCGCGCAGCACCTGCATCTCCAGGAAGTTGAGGACCTTGTCCTCGGCGAACATCGGGTTGTCGATCGTGACGTGGCAGGTCATGCACCGGTCCAGCGTGGGCACCTGTGCGAGGTTCACGTCGGTGAGGACGTTGTCAACCTTCTGCTGGCGAACCTTGATCGAGGGGTTGAATGCATCCAGCAGCGGCTGGCTCCGCAGCCAGTTGCCGATCGTCCCCGCGAGACCGGGCTCGAGCTCCTCAAGGCGGCTGACAGTCTTGTCCACTTCGTCGTTGATCGACTTGATCTGCAGCGTCAGATCCGTGATCTCCTTCTCCAACTCGCGGCGGCGGGCCTTGAGATCTTCAATCTGCGCTTCGTAGGCCTTGACCTGATCATCCCCCCGGCGCTTCTCTTCGAGCAGCGCCTCCAGCGCCTTCTGCTCGCCGCGCAACTCCGCTTCGTGGGAGGGCGTGCCTTCATTCGCCTGGATGAGCGCCCGCAGGCGCTCAACGCGCTGGATCTTGGGTGAGATGTTGCCGTCCACGAACAACTGCAGTTGCTTGTTCAACTGGTCCCGCTGGTTCGTCAGTTCGGCGATCTCCTCGCCCATGCGCACGTACTCGGGATTCGAATCGATGGCGGCCCGGGCCTCTCGGAGGCGCGTCTCGAGGACTTCGATGTTCGCGAGCCGGGCGTGAAGCGACGCCACGGACTTTTTCCATCGCGTCATCTCCGTTTCCCACCGCACGACTTCGACCTGCGGCTGGCGGTACTCGTCATTCCAGTCCTGGAAGACCGCGACGATCACCGAGAGCGCCAGAAGGATTGAGGTCACGGCGAAAATGACGTGCAGCTTGTTCTGGTCCCGGAACGTCTTGGTGGTAACAGGCACGAGGCGACTCCTCTTCGCTCCGCTTCAGTTCATCGACCCGGATTCCGCGAACCTCACCCACCCGGTCGCGCCGCATCCGTGCCGGCGCGGGAGTGAACGGCCCGCTGGGGCGGGAAGTATATTGTGGGCGTTCAATCCCTCCAAAGGGGCGAGGCCGAAATCGTGAAAAAATGTACGATTCCGCCGCTCCCCCTCTCGCCGCGTCAGGAGTCCCCCATGCCCGACCGCACCCCGCCCCGCATGATTCCCTATACGCCCTATCGGCCCGCAACCGACGCAGCCGACGCTTCGAGCGCCTTCATGGAGGCGATGGAGAAGCGCCGCTCCGTGCGCCACTTTAGCAGTCGGCACGTGCCGCGGGAGGTGATCGAGAATCTCATTCGCGTGGCGGGCACGGCGCCGAGCGGCGCCAACAAGCAGCCCTGGCGCTTCGTCGCGGTCCAGGATCCCTCCCTCAAGCGGGAGATCCGCCTGGCCGCGGAAGAAGAGGAGCGAGAGTTTTACCGACGCCGCGCCTCGGAGCGCTGGCTCGAGGACCTGTATCCGCTCGGTACGGATGAACAGAAGGAGTTCCTTGAAGTCGCGCCGTGGCTCATCGCGATCTTCAAACTCATCCACACCGATGAGGGCGGGCAGGTTTACTACGTCGAGGAATCCGTCGGCATCGCGACGGGGTTCTTTCTCGCCGCAGCGCACCTCGCCGGCCTCGCCACACTCACCCACACGCCGAGTCCGATGAAGTTCCTCTCAAAGATCCTCCGCCGTCCGGCGCACGAACGGCCCTTTCTGCTCATTCCCGTCGGCTACCCGGCCTCGCCGTGCATGGTTCCCGACATTCGGCGAAAGGCCCTGGAGCAGATACTCGTCTTCGACCGCGAAGCCGGAACCGATCGGCCGGCGCTCTGACCGCAGGCACGGTCTCGGGCGAATCGGGTCCAAAAACGGAAGGAACCCGATCCGTGGCAAATCGGGTTCGCGTCCCGTACCGTATCTTCTCCTCGCCGCGCTGTTCGAAGATGCTCGTGGGTGACATCCTCAAACAGTGTCCCGTGCGGCGGGAACGGCTTTTCGGCGACGGCACCGCGTGTGGCTGCCCTCAGGTGAAGGGGGATGCGGCGCCGGTTCGCCAGTCAATGCTTCGCACCGCTTCGCCGACCGGTTCCACGGATTGCCGAGATTTCTGGAGGCGGGGACGAAACAGCCTACCGGAGGCTGAACGAGGCGGGACAATCAGGTATACTACCTAGGTTCGACGACCGCCTTTCCCTGTTCGTGGATCGGGGAAACCGCGGGTCGCCGACACGTCGAAACAAGTCGAGTCTCGCGGCAAGAGTGCAATCACTCCCGCGTTGAATGGAGGGGCGAACCGACTGATCTCTCCTTCGGCGCGGCTGGCGGAAGGTGGCCTCCATGCGAGAAAAGCGCAACGCCCTGCTCGTCGTGCTCGTCTTCGCCTTCTTCGCCTGGGGCTTCTGGGCCTGGTTCATGGCGCGGCCGGAGACGCCTTCCCTCCTGCTCCAGCGCCTCGGGAGCATCGGCCTCTTTGCACTCGCGGGCGCGGCGCTCTGTTGGGCCTTGTGCTTCGAGGACAAGCTCCCCGACACCCTCGGCAAGTACGCCGGCGGCCTGTACTACGAGCAGAACGGCCTGTGCTTCATCCCCGTGATGCGCAAGGAAGAGGAACAGGCCTACATCCACATCTACTTCGAGAACCGCTACGAGAACGACTGCAACGCCATCATCCACCTTCGACCTCCGGCGGACTCGATCCAGCACCGCCCCGACGCTTCAGACATCCACTTCTCCTTCTCCGTTCCCGGGGGGGGCGTCGGCGTGATTCAGCAGCCCGTCGCCGTTCATCCGCGACTCCAGGGGTCGGTGATCGACGTCCAGCTCGCCGCAGCCGTGAACTACCCGCATACGCAGGGCGATCAACTGCGCTCCCACAAGGGGCTGCCCTGCGGGACGTTCCACGTGGACTGGGGTGAGTCCTTCCGCACCGGCTCGCACGAACTCTCGCGCGAGATTGAACTCGTGGACCCCGTCACCATCCATCTTCCCGTCCCGCGCAACGTGACGAACCGCATCCGCCGCGGCCAGCAGTGGAAGCAGCAGATCTTCTCGCGTTACGAGAAGTAGCGCCGCGACCCGGCCGGACGCCGACATTCCGGCGCGGCGACTTGCCAATGGCGGTTCGCGGGGCGACACTTTGAGCATGAACAGGCAACCCCGTCGCGCCGCTCCTCCTTCCGTCGTGGCCCTCGCGCTGGTCTTCGCGATGCTTTCGGCGTCGTGCCGCAAGGGATCGCTGCCGCCGCTGGCGGACGACGCGGAAGTCGCGGACGCGGCCAGGGCGGGCGCGCCCCTCCCCCTCGCCTCGCCGATCATTCAGCGTCTCCCCGCGCGGACAATCCGGATGGACGGACAGTTCGACGATTGGGCCGATCTGCCCGCTGTCGCGCGCGGCCGTTCGACGTACCCCGGCAAGGCGTTCATCGAACTCGGCCGCGTCTGGTGTGCTCTCGACGATCGCTGGGTCTACCTGCGCTTCGAGTTGGGACGGACCGTCAGCATGCACGGACTCACTGGAACGCTCTCGATCCAACTCGACGCCGACGGCAATCCCCTGACGGGCGACATTCGCACCGCCGGGGAGGGTGAGCCGGGGATGGCGGGCGTTGACTTCGAATTGCACTTCTCGCCTCGCCTTCCCGAAGGCGGCTTCGGAGGAGTGAGCGCGGAAGTCGTCGAGGCCGGGTTGCCCACAGCCCCGGCGAGTCCCTACTGGTTCGAAGCGCTCGTCGCCCCCACCTGGGCCAGCCGTGAAGTCGAGATGCGCCTGGCGCGAGGCGGGCTGATTCCGGGCGCAACCGTTTCGCCTTTCGCGAGCGCGCACTTCACGGCGAGGCTGATCTTCAGCGACGAGACCGGCTCGATCGTTGATCGAACAGACGCGTTCTCCATCGCCCTTCCCCCGCTGCCGCAGAGCCCCATCGACCTTGATGCCGATGTGACGGCCATCCCCGACGCGCAAGAGGGTGAGGCGGCGCTTCCTCCACCGGAAGATCCGGCGGCGCTCGACGACGCCGCAGACGCATCCCCGGAGAGCGCCGCGACCGATCCCGCTCCGACCGGGGCCGCCGAAGATGCACCGGCCTCAGAAGACTCGACCGAACACATCGCAGCGCAGGACCCCGCGGCGCCGGCCTCTCAACGCCTGCCGCGCTTCGATCGGCGTGATGTGCGGGCGGTTTCGTGGAGCATGTCTCAGGGCGAGATCTTCGCGAACCCCGAGCCGTTCGCACGCATCCTTGCCGCCCTCCACCCGGACGTCATCTGCCTCCAGGAACTCGGCGCCGACGCCTCCGAGGCGGCGCTCAAGGCGTGGCTCGACGAGCGTCTGCCCTCGGCGTACGGGTGGGAGGTGATGCTCGAGGCGGGGACCGGCTGCGCGGTGGCGAGCCGCCTCGCCGCCGTGCGGGTCCGTCCCGGTGCGACGGAGGAGACCGCCGCTCCGGGGATCGCCGCTTCATCGCTGCTCGTCGCGGCGGCGAATCGGCGCGTCCTCATTACCAGCATGCGTTTCCAGCGCGGCGGCCGCATCGGCGATGCGAGCGACTTCAAACGCATCGAAGAGGCCGGCGCCGTCCGACGACTGCTCCGCGCCGGGCAGTTTGAACTTGCTCCCTCCGGTCTGCTGCTCATGGGCGATCTCAATCTCGTCGGCTCCTTCGAACCGCTCAAGGTCATCCGTCACCAGAACGACCTGAACGCGACCGACCTGCTCGTGGTGGACGCGATGGTCTGGGGCGACGAATCGAACGCGACGTGGCGGGACGCCTCGCAGCCTTTCCTGCCGGGGCGGCTCGATTACGCCCTGCTCTCCGATTCGGTGCTCACGCTCTCGCGCAGCCTGGTGTTTGACACCGAGCGCCTCAGCGAAGCGGATCTCGCGCGCCTGGGGGTGCGCCGCGAAGATTCGCGCGCTTCAGATCACCTGCCCGTGGTCGTCGATTTCCGCTGAGCGTGTCTGCTCTCTCTGCTGATGGCCCGAGGGCGCCAGCGCCGCGGCGCGCTACCTGACTTCATCGAGTCTCAGCCCATCCTCCGGCCAGGCGCGCCGCTGGAGCGACGCGCGCTGCGCCGCGTTAACGTCCGGAGCAGTCGCCGCGCCTCCGCCGAACACGCGCGTCAGCAGCGGCTGACCCGCGAGGGGATCGCCCGCGAGCGGGGCCGCGACATCCGTGAGTGCGCGCCCGCGTGCATCCATCTGCCGGTACACCTGCCGCGGCTCATCGACGTAGCGCGCCCGAAAGGGCGCGAGCACCTCGGCAAGGCGGGGCAGGGCGCGATGCACCGCCTCAGCCGCGTTGAGGCGCGCCCGCCGCCACGCGCGGGGCGAACGGCCGACGGTGAACCCCAGCACCGCGCCCGGCGCCAGCAGCGTGCCGGGCAGCGCCAGGTAGATCTCGCCGTCGAACTCCATCGCATCGATCGCGTCCAGCGCGGCGCGGCAGGCGGGAACGACGCGGCAGGCCTCCGCCCCGTACGGCCCGGCGCCCTCCCCTTCGAGGATCGAGAGTTCAATCGCGGCGCCCAAGGCCGCAGCGCGCAGCGCCCGTTGCGCATCAGCCAGAAGATCAAGGAGCAGTTCCGGCATCGGCTCGCCGCGCCACGCCTCGTTGAGGCGCCCGGACTCCTCGCGGATGAGAATCTCTCCCCGGTCGAGTCCCAGCGCCCGTTCATCCTCGGGGAGGTCGTCGAGTTGGCGCAGGGCGAAGCACACGGCCTGGAGGGTGATGATCGGCGCGATGGAGAGCCGCCAGCGCTGCCCCGTCGCATCTTTCGGCAGGGCGACGGAGGCGCGGGCGAAGTCGAGCCAGCGCCCGAGCAGCGCCAGCCAGGTCATTTCATCGACGGGGAGAGGTTCCGGCTCGGGGTGCATGGGCAACTGTAGAGGCGGCTCGACGCTGTGCTCCTGCAGGCCGGCGCAGTCTCTCTGCACTCAGTGGAAGGGTGTGAAGG